>JAUXDG010000093.1 GCA_030618475.1 Gammaproteobacteria bacterium
CTGGCCGGCACCTGGTGGGTGTTCGAGGTGATTCCCGTCGGTGTCACCAGCCTGGCCATCGGGGTTATACAGGCCGTGTTTCTGATCCGCCCGGCCAAAGTCGCCTTCAACGATTTCATGGACCCCTCGGTGCTGTTTATCTTTGGTTCACTGGTGATCGGCATGGCATTTACCAAGGTAGGACTCACCAAACGCCTGGCCTACAAAATGCTGACCATCGTTGGTGAAAGAACCAGCATGATCTACCTGGGCTGCTTCGTGGTGACCGCCGCCCTCACCCACGTGATGGCCCACACGGCGGTGGCGGCCACCATGTTTCCTATCCTGATGGCCATCTACACCCTTTACGGTGAGGGCAGCAAACCCACCCGCTTCGGTAAGGGCCTGTTTATCGGTATGGCCTTCGTGGCCGGTGCCGGCAGCATGGTCACCCTGCTGGGGGCGGCACGCGGCGCGGTGGCCATTGGCTTCTTCAACGACATCGTCAACCGGGACATCTCTTTCTTTGAATTAAGTTATTACATGCTGCCGGTGGGATGGTTGCTGGTGTTGCTGTGCTGGGGACTGATGATGATCATGTTCAGGCCGGAGAAGGCCCATATCCCCGGTCTGCGGGAAAAAGCCAAACGCCTGTACAGGGAAGCCGGGCCGCTCAGCCGGCGGGAAATTTTTGTCGGACTGGTCGTACTGGCGGTCATCCTGACACTGTCATTGAAGTCCTTTATTCCGGCTATCGCATTCATCGACAAGTCTTCGGTGGTACTGCTGTCCACCATCATCTTCTTTCTGTTCAAGATCCTGACGGTCAGGGAGCTGGAGGAAATCCCCTGGAATATCGTGCTGTTGTTCGCCGGGGCGATGAGCATCGGCTTCTGCCTGTGGGATACCGGGGCAGCCAGCTGGCTGGCCATCAACTGGCTGGCGATGTTCCACGATGCCAACTGGTTCGTGTTTGTGATGGCGCTGTCCTTTTTCGTCATGATCATGACCAACTTCATCATGAACGTGGCGGCCATCGCTATCTCGCTGCCGGTGGCCCTGGTGATTGCCCCCTATCTGGGTGTGGCGCCGGAGGTGGTGCTGTTTGCCTCGCTGATGGTATCGGCCTGCCCTTTCCTGCTGCTGGTGGGCGCTGCACCAAACGCCATCGCCTACGATTCCAGACAGTTCAGCACCGGCCAGTTTTTCATGGCTGGTATACCCGGCAGCCTGGTGCTGATGGCGGTCGCAGCCCTCGCCGTCGGTATCATCTGGCCATTTATGAACATGCCGATCACCGACGTTGCCCTACCCTGACAAACCACCCTGGTCTGAATACTATTTACTTAAGCTGGTTTCATGTAAATAGCCACGGAAAACACCGAAGGCACGGAAATGTTTTACCGTTTAGTTCCGTGATTTCCGTGTATTCCGTGGCTAAATTCAACACTGTTCGATCGGGGGCGGGACAGCGGGAAGCTCAAGTAAGTAGCATTGCACCCTGATCTGTGTATTCGACTCGCGAACAGGTATAGTTAGATTAATAAATAATCGATTTTTCGGAGGAACAATGAATAACACCTTACGCCGGATAACCGCACTGTCATTGTTGCTGGGGGTTTTCTGCCAGGCTTCACTGGCACAGAATCTTAATGTCGTCCACAGCGGCAAGTGGCCACCGTATGCCGATGCAGGACTGCCACAGCAGGGGCTGGCGGTTGAACTGGTCACGACAGCCCTGAAAAGAGCGGGCTACACTCCCGTGGTCAATCTGGATTCACTGGACCGGATTCTGGAAGGCGGCAAACTGGGTGTCTACGATGTATTTGCAACACCCTGGTTCAGTGAAGAGCGTAACCAGTATCTCTATTACAGTGAACCCTATCTCGAATCCTACATACGTTTTATCAAAAAGAAGGACAAGAAATTTGACTTTAATTCATTCGCTGACCTGAAAGGAATGATGATCGGTATAGTCGCGGATTACGCGTACGACGAAACGTTCAACCAGTCGCGTGACCTGATCAAGATCAGCGAACGCAACCTTATCCAGAACCTGCTCAAACTGACCCAGGGCCGTATCGATCTGGCCCTGGATGACGAGCTTGTCCTGCAATACGAAATCAACCAGTACATGCCAAACAGCATGGCAGAACTGGAGTTACTCCCCAAGCCACTGGCGGTTCGGGGGATTCACATCGGGGTAAGCCGCGAGAACCCTGATCACGAGAAAATTGCCGCCGCTTTCGACAAGGCAATTGCCGATATGAAGAAAGATGGCACATACGATCTTATCGTGTCCAAGCACTACATCTATATCAAGAAACCGGCACAGTAATTCAAGCCGCTCTCTGTGAATCGCCCTTGATTTCACGAATGAGCGGATAGAGGCGCTCGGTTTCATCCTGAATACGGTTCAGAATGAGTTCAAACATCTTGCTGGTTTCTTTGTAGAATTCGCTATGGTTGCTGATATTCAGCGCGTGCTTGCGTTTTTCACACCAGGTTTTCGTGTACTTGGCAAAGATAAGCTTGATTTCCCGTGATCCGCTCATAAACATGCGCGCGGTATTGTTTACCTTGGTGTCCGAGTTTGTCAGCAGGTCCGTATAGGTATGGTCCACCATATCCAGATGGGCCTTGATCCTGTCGCCATAGCGGTAAAAGAGGTCACAACAGATAGCAGTATCACACATCGCTCTGTCGGCCAGCAGGTAGGAAAGCACATTGGTCAGTTCGGTGATTTCGTCGTTCTGTCTATTCAATTCTTCAAAAGTAATCATTATCAGCACTCCATCCGATTATTGTGTAGTCGGGTATAGCCATAATCCCCAACATTTATATCAGGTTAAAATCCTTATACAGGCGTGTCAATGAGAAGAGACTATAAAACGGCTCAGAAACGTATTTCACTGAATCCTGTCACAAAAAAGCCTGTTATTTTGTCAGGCTTTGTCGATTTCAATACTTCTGTAGCGGGCTATTCTGGCTGAGTTTTTCTAACCATTTGTAATGTATGGCTAATGCCGGATTCCCGTTACAATCCGCCCTTTCAACGCTAGGCTCCAATTATAAGAATAATGCCGGCGGTCAGTAAACCAATGAGCAGCGTACGCAGGCCGCTCCATAACCAGAACCGGTGGCTCACCGTGCCGATAAACGCCCCTAACAGAAACAAGGTGATAAAGGCGACGACGATTGAAGCTTCCAGCGGTGCCAGTGGCAATGCCATACCGGCCTCCGACAACCACAGCGGCGTAATAATCAACAGCGCCATGATAAACGGCGCAAAACCGTTCACTGTGCCGATCAGAACAGGCACCAGTCGTGCCGCCCGGCCGTGCGCCGTATCCTCGAGGTCGTGCCCCAATGCCTGTTCCAGTTCCTTCAACTCCTGTTCCCGCTCGGCCGTCTCACTCACATAAGCACTGGCAAAACCGCTCACCGTGAGCGCTATGGCGGCACCAAGGCAGGCACTGATCGCAACAGGGATGGCCACGCCTCCGCTTGCATAGAATCCCATGGTGAGTCCCAGTATTGTCAGGGCCCCATCGAAGCCGTTGGTCACAAAGTAGCGTCGGGCTATCTTGTCGGCGCGAGTGAGCTGAAACAGAAAACGAAGTCGATCAAACATGTGGCCATGTACCAATTACCGAGGCGTGCGTATGTTGGCCGACATAAGCTTGCGGGACACGCTGTAAATACATCCCTGTACGCTCGACGGCCGCGTCCATGCGGCCGACGGTCCCGCAAGCTTATGACGGCCAACTTACGTACTCATTAATAAGCAGGCCACAAGCAGATCCACATTGCTTTACAAGACACGCTGTGCCCCAGGGCACCCTCTCTTGCTACGCAATTGACAATGTGGGTCTGCTTGTGGTCATTTCAGTTGCTTGCCGGCTATCGCTCCGGTGGTGGTGAATTGCTAACCTCCACTTCATCTATGCTGTGCACTGAAGCTCCCAGGCCGGTGATGGTTTCGACAATCGTCTGGTACGGTATATCGTCGCTCTCTATTACCACCACAGTAGTCTCGGTCTTCTCGTCTATCTCTGTCACCGTCACCTTTACGTGACAACCAGGATTCTGATCCGCAATCGCGCTGGCAAAATCAAGCGCATTTGGTTGATGGGGTTTGAGTACGTCCAGCACAATACGTTTTATTGAAGACATTGGCCTCTCTTTAATAAACGAATACAGTGGACGCTGAATAGCTTATCGTCATCGGTCCATACCTTTTCCGGCACAAACCCCGCCGCCTCTGCCAGGGACTGAAACTCTTCGACGCTGTATTTGTAGGAATTCTCAGTGTGAATGGTTTCCCCCGCGGCAAACTCGAACAGTTGCCCGGCGACAGTTACGGCCTGCGCCTTATTGCTCACCAGGTGCATTTCGACACGCCCTTCCGGTTCATTGTAAAAGGCATGGTGGCTAAACGCCTGCACATCAAAATCCGCGTCAAGCTCCCAGTTGATACGATGCAGCATATTCCGGTTAAATGCAGCGGTAAGCTGCTGACTGTCGTTATATGCCGCATGAAGCAGCTCAACATCTTTTTTCAGGTCAACCCCGATGAGCATCCTGCCCCCCTCTTCCAGGTGATGCGCCATCCGCCGTAATAATTCAAGCGCTCTGGATGGCTCGAAGTTACCGATGCTCGATCCCGGAAAGAAGACCACCCGCGGCAGATGGTCCGGACAACAGGGTAGATCGAAGTCTGTCGTGTAATCGGCGCAGACAGCATGAACTTCCAGCGCCGGGTAATCAGCCGCCAGCGCCTCGGCCGAACCCAGCAGATGTTCCCTGGAAATATCCACCGGCATATAAACTGCCGGCTTGATCGCATCCAGCAGGACGCGAATCTTTTTGCTGCTGCCGCTGCCCAGTTCCAGCAGCAGACAATTCTGACCGAGCAAATCCGCGATGGCTTCACCGTGTTCCTGCAGGATGCCGATTTCGGTGCGTGTCGGATAATACTCGGGGAGTTCCGTGATGGCGTCGAACAACTCTGACCCCTTACGGTCGTAGAAAAACTTGGGAGAGAGTTGCCTGGACGCCCGGGAGAGACCACTGAGAACTTCGGCCTTGAAGTCGTCCAGGACCGGGTGGTAATCATGGAAATGCAGGGTAGAAGATACGGGGCTTTCAATGCTCATGTGCGCCTGCTTATCCATCAGTGTCAGGGATCACCAGCGCAGATTGTGGCACTGAAGATAATTCAGCCCCCCACGTCCAGGTCGGTATCGCCACCCTTCGAGATATCACCCTTTACCTGGGCTAATTGTGAACTGCCGGCAGATTCAGGCTTTGTCAGTTCGGGTGCAGTGGCCTGCGGTAGCGCGTTGTAAACGTGTACATCCCGCTGCGGGAACGGAATGGAGACGCCTTGCTTGTCAAAGCGCTGCTTCACGCTACGCGTCAGGTCCCAGTAGACTTCCCAGTAATCGGCAGTCTTGACCCACGGGCGGCACACGAAGTTGACCGAGGAGTCGCCCAGTTCGTGGACGCTGATGACCGGCTCGGGATCTTTCAGTACCAGCGGGTGTTCGCTGACGACATCTTCCAGGATGGCTTGTGCTTTTTCGATATCATCATCGTAGCCAATGCCGAAAACCAGGTCGACACGGCGGGTATCGGTACCGGTGACATTGGTGATGGAATCAGACCAGACATTGTTATTGGGAATGATCACGGCCTTGTTGTCCGGTGTGTGGACCAGCACGGACAGCAGGTTCATCGAATGCACCTTGCCGAGTACGCCGCCGACTTCGACCAGGTCACCGATATCGAACGGCTTGAAGACCATGATCAGGATACCGCTGGCAAAATTGCCCAGCGAATTCTGCAGGGCAAAAGCAATGACAAAGCCGGCTGCGCCAATAACCGCCAGCAGTGGTCCGACGTTGATTTCCAGCGCCGCCAGACCAATGAGCACCCCGACCGCCAACACCAGACGCCGTACCGATACCACCAGGAAATCTCCCAGCAGCTGGGAGGTTTGCCGGGATTTCGCCATGATCCGTTCGACCGCCTTGGCGAGCAGGCGCCCCAGAAACATGAATACCAGCACGATAGTAACAAACAGTGCGATATTCTTCAGCCAGCGCAAGCCGCCTTCATCGGCGAGCAGCCAGCCACCGATGGTCTTCAGGGTGGCCTCCATATCGGAAACATCGACCGCGATGCCGGATACGGCGGCCACATACTGTCGATACACCTCCACTTCCTCGACAGGCCCGCCCTTCGTCTCATAGGCAGCGATGACAGCAGTCGTCCGGTCTATCAGTGCCGTCTGCTGGTCTCTCAGTTCGGTCAAATAGTCCAGAAGATTGGCACGGTCCCGGTTTCTTTCCTCGACAGCTGCATCGATTTTTTCCTTGGTTTTGTCAATCTCTTCCTTTGGCTGACCATTCTTGCTGCTCTTTTCGGGTTCAGGTTTTTCGTCAGCTTTTCCGGCAACCGCTTCGGCTTTTTTCTTTTCTTTCGCCTTTTTCGCTGCCAGAGAAATAATCTTCTGAATCTCGGTGTCCTTTTTTACTTTATTGACAGTTGCCGTGGCTTCTTTTTTGGCTTCTTCGAGCGCCCTCTCGGCCTCCTCGACCGTTATCCGGGTCTCTCCATCAGCCGAGGGTTTTTCCGCATCCTTTTTGGCCTCATCAAGCTGCACGAAGGCATCTTCGAGCTGCTCGGCAACGGCAATCTCTTTCCTCTTGTACTTCACTGCGATATCAGCCTTGCTGATATCCGACACCTTGTCTTCCAGCAGTTTCAGCCAGGCATCGGCTTCCACCTTGAGCTGGTCGCGCATCAATGGCCGCAGTTTAAGTTCCAGTTCATCGACCGGAATCTCCGAATCAGCGGTGGTTTGTGCCTTGCCGGACGCCGTTTCCGCAATCAGGGGCATTGATACGCCACCAAGGACAATCAAAACAATCATGAATACAGGGCGTAACAGGCGATTCATTCAGGTCTCCAGAATCAAGGAAAATCAAGGGGTCAGAGTACTTGAAATGCTCATAATCAGTTCCGCGGCGATATGCGGGGGCGCAATGATAACGTGTCAGGACACGCTCTTCCAGCCCCTGCACTTGAATGCATTAGTCAGAATCTGTGTCGATCACGGGACCACGCCGCAACTTGCCGATCAGGCGCGGCAGGAACGCCACCGCCGCCAGCAATGCCAGTGCCAACAGGACCTTCTGGATCAGACCCTCGCCACCACCGACCGCCTCACGACCCGCATAACCCAGATAGCTATAGGCCATGGCGCCGGGCAGCATGCAGGTGTACGTGGCGAGCAGGTAGTGAGACAGCTTGATGCGTGTCAATCCCAGCGCATAGTTGAGTAAATTAAACGGGAACAGGGGCACCAGGCGGGTAAAGGCGACAAAGCGCCAACCCTCATCTTCCACACCATTGATCAACTGTTTTATACGACCACCGGCTTTATCCGCGACCCAGTCGGAGGCCAGATAACGCGCTATCAGAAAGGCCAGTGTGGCACCGATGGTTGCACCGGTGAGATTGTAAAGGGTGCCCAGCACCGGCCCGAATAACGCACCGCCGGCGAGGGTCAACAGTGTGCCCGGCAGAAACAGCACGGCCGCCACGGCGTAAACGGCCATGAACAACAGGGGTGCCCAGATACCGGCATCCTGTATCCAGCGCTCAAGGGCCGCGACGTCAAAGCGGTCCCGATAGACCACCGCCACGGCAATACCCGCCACCAGTATCAGCAATAGCCCGATACGTACAAATCTGCTATTCATCGCGATTGCCCCACGATCTGCGATTGATCGCATAGTCGCTGACCTTGCCAATGAAAGGCAAGGCCAGCATGCCGGGTAACCAGGACACCTGCTTCGTTGTCCGATAGGTGTGAATGCCGATGGTCATGCCTTGATGACCGGCACGCGGTTGATCACGATAAGTACCGAACAGGCGGTCCCACCAGGGCAGGTTAAAACCGAAGTTGCTGTTGGCTTCATCGTCTTCCACCGAATGGTGTACCCGGTGCATGTCCGGCGTCACCACGAACCAGCGCAGCACCCGGTCCAGACCTTTTGGAAGCGCAATGTTGCCATGGTTGAACATGGCGGTTGCATTCAGGACAACCTCAAAGATCACCACCGCGACCAGCGGCGGACCCAGCACCACTATGGTGGCAAACTTGATCAACATGGACAGGATGATTTCGACGGTGTGGAAACGCGCGCCGGTGGTCACGTCATAGTCAAGATCCGCGTGGTGGACGCGGTGCAGGCGCCACAACGCCGGTACCGCGTGCACCAGCACATGCTGCAGATAGATAATGAAATCCATGGCGATCACGGAAACCACAATGG
Organism: Gammaproteobacteria bacterium; assembly: GCA_030618475.1. Classification (GTDB taxonomy): domain Bacteria; phylum Pseudomonadota; class Gammaproteobacteria; order DSM-19610; family DSM-19610; genus Thiogranum. The sequence goes on from JAUXDG010000093.1 coordinate 8,328, forward strand.
CCAGCGGTTCGGGCACGGGGTAATAGTTCAGCAGGCCCCAGCCCTGTGCGCCGGCAAACGCGGCCACACCGACCGCAGCGGCGGGGAACAGCAGCCGAAGGATAAAACTGTTCAGGAATACCAGGCTGAGGTTGTTAACCCAGCGCACCAGCTTCGATACCGTCAGCTCCCGTTTGGGCGCCAGGACCTCCCACATCGCCATGACAGCGAAAATGCCGAAAAAGAAGCCGAGGCGGATGGTCACCTCGTTGGTCATGATGAAATCATTCAGATTCATGAGCATTGCGCCTCAGACACCCGGCAGGTCGGCTCTGGCCAGCGCGCCATGCAGTGTCATTTGTGGGAAGGGGATCTCCCAGCCGTAGTCGCTACAGGCATCGACACACCAGCGTTGGATGGCCCGTCGCAGCCGGTTGTAGAGATCGCCCAGCTCGCCCTTGAAGTCGGCGATCACCGCCAGGTCCAGCGACGAGTTGCCGGCCTGTGCAAACTCCACCCGCAGGTTGAGCAGCTGTTCGCCATAGCCCTCCTGCTCGGCACGCTGTTGAATGTAGCGGTGAAGGATTTCGGGAATGCGTGCGGTGCTCTCCTTCTGCAGCGAATAGCTGATCCCCAGTGTCTCCTTGATGCGAAAATTGGTGGCCAGATTACGCGGCGAATTGGCGAGAAAATCGCTGGTCTGGTAGGTCAGCAGGGAACCACCCCGCTCCACCAGCTGCACCAGCTCGTTGGAAATGCCGATCACCCTGCCACGCAAAGTCGGATCGTAGCCATGT
>JAUXDG010000208.1 GCA_030618475.1 Gammaproteobacteria bacterium
GCCTGGACCCCGGGCGTATCGACCACGGATACCGAAACGATATCCAGCGCAATCAGCAGGTACACGCCGATCAGGCCCGTCAGCAGGCTGACAACCACGCCCAGCAGCATACCGGACAGAAAGCCGCGGCTGTTCCGCTCCTTCATCGCGGCTTACTCGATCGGCCCGCAGGCCTCGCAGGTGGCCTCCAGGACCAGTTCAGTCTCCTGAAACAGGCGGCTCGCCCGGTAATACTCGCGCCGGTCTGCGCTGACCTTGAGCAGGCCCTGCTCCTTGTCCACCAGCTCCCTGTTCATCTTCTGCATGACTTCGTCCTGGCGCGGGCAGGTCTGGTCACAGACGCTGTAATCACTGACAAGAGAAACGTATTTGACACCGAAATAACGGGTGTAGGTTTCCCGTGCCTGGCGCTTGCTCAACAGGCCTTCTTCATTGGCCCATATCAGGAACTCACTGAAGCTGGCCTTGTTGTCCTTTTTAGGATCGCCTTCGGCAATCGTAAGCAGACGTTGGAAATACTGGTCGAACTGATGCTCACAGCCTGTCTCCAGGTCGAAGCGGGCAGCGCTGATGGCGCGATCCAGGTCGGGACCCTTCGGCAGGCTGCACGCGGTGGCGCTCGGTGGGTTGCTGTTGCACGCAGTGAGTGCTGTTGCCATTGCTGCCACGGCAAGCGTTGCGGTGACTATGGATGTTCTCGATTTGTTCATCGCTGTGTTCCCCGGGTTGTTGACTGTTATAGTTTCAGGGGGCTTTCATAGCCCCGCTCAGGCCGGCTGGCGGGCGGCGCCGTCATCGGCATCAATGCATCTTCCTCACCAAACAGGATTGACTTCACACCCGCTACCACCTCCTGCATTTCCGGTGTGATGGTTCCAAACGACTGGTTCAGCTGCTCCATCAGGGTGGCTCGGCTGATCTCCTCCCGGGTGCGCGCTATCAGGCTCGAGGTTTCCTGCATGTCCAGATAAATATCCGACGCGACCACTGCCAGCGAGGAGTTGACTTCGCCACCGGAACGGGCCACCAGCTGGTAATATTGATGGAAGCGATCGCTGAGCCGCATTCCGGAACGTCCGCGCAGCGCAGGTCGGTCGGCGTTGTTTCCGCTTTCGGATTGTTCGCCGATCAGAAGTTCCTGCAAGCTCCAGGAGGTCTTTTTCTGACCGAGTTCCCTGCGTATGCGCTTCTCGAGGCTGGAAGAGGTGCTGTTGACGGCCGTTTCCATTTCCGGCAACTTGTCCCCCATGATAGTCAGCATTTCGAGGTAGCTTTTTCCCATTTGCCTGGCGATCTGTTCACAGCCGGGGTCGCCCTCGTTGCCTTCGCATTTGCTTTCCATATAGAGGTTTTGTTGTTCATCGAGACGCGTGATGACTGCCTGCAGACCGGTCTCCATCTCTGCTGCGACGTTACCCGTATGCTTGATCTCTTCCAGTACAGTGGTTGGAAACAGCTTAATGGTCGGTGTCTGCGAAGCCGCATGAACAGCCAGTGGCATGAACAGCAGACATCCGCTCATCAGCCGCCTGACAAAGTTTCGTTTGTAATCCCGGTCACGAATCGTTGTGGTCTTCATTGCGACGCCTCTTTGCAATAACGCATTCTGGATTGACCTCGATTTACACGCGGTGCATCCTCTGGGGTATGACTATATGAAAGGGTTCCTGAACAGAACCTGAACGGGACCGGCAGGTCGCCGCGAGGACAGAGAAATGCGCGAGGATGCAAACCCATGAGGGCATACGGCGCGCGACCAGGATGAGCCCGGCAAGAAGGCATGAACGGCTCTATGGCCGCGATAGTCGCGCCGATGCTCTTCGGTTAAAGAACTTCGTCTTCAGATAGCGCCGCTATTTCCGCTTCCGGCTCGGGTTCTTCCGGCTCAACAAGACTCAGCAAGATCCACTTTTGTCCGGGCGCCAGTTTTGTCTCCGCGGTAAAAGTGTGCAACTGACCCTTGGGATCAATGGCAAGCAGGGCCGCGACGGCGGCCGCCACGATGCCGCGCGGTCCTATCCAGGCCAGCAGCGCTCGCTCCTGCCAACGCAAATACGTGCCACGCGTAGCCAGCGCTATTTTGAGCGGGCGGGCGAAAAACTGCATCATGGACCGATCGACCAGGATGGCGAGACCTGCCGCCTCAGGGAGCTCGCGGTCGCCTACTGCATCGATTCCGGCTGGGATATGATTACTTTAAGCGATAAGAATGCCGTTATTTCGGACTGGATTTCAGTTGAAACAGTGTCTTGCGCGGGTCCGACCCCGATAGCCCCGATGGATGGTATCTTGTACATCACATTTTACTGGAAGTTTATATATGCACATTGAATTCTACGGCGCGACCAGCGGTATCACTGGCTCCTGTCATATCCTGCGTGCCAACGGGCAGCTGGTGCTACTGGATTGTGGTCTTATTCAGGGGCGCCGTGAGATGGAGGCCAAAAACCGCGAGCCGTTTCCGTTTTCACCAGATGAAATCAGCGCCGTGGTGCTCAGCCATGGTCATATCGATCACTCGGGTCGCATTCCACTACTGGTGAAGCAGGGTTACCAGGGGCCGATCTATGCGCAGAACGCGACCGGCGATCTGTGTGAAATCCTGCTGGAGGATTCCGCCTCGCTGCAGGAGCGGGATGCCCAGTACCAGAACAAGTTTCGCAAGCGCAAGAACAAACCGCCGATCGAGCCACTGTACACCCTTGAGGATGCCCGCAACGCGCTGGCAAATATTGTCGGCATGCGCTATCGCGAGAAAAAGGAAATTCTGCCGGGCATCAGCATCCGCTTGCAGGATGCCGGGCATATCATGGGGTCCTGCAGTGTGGAAGTGTGGCTGAATGAAAACGGCGTGCAACGCAAGATCGTGTTCAGCGGTGACCTGGGTCAGTACGACACGCCGATCCTGAATGATCCTGCCGTCATCCGCGAAGCGGACCATGTGCTGATCGAGAGCACCTACGGTAACCGCCGTCACCGTGACCGGCAGATGACGATCGATGAAATCGGCGAGATTATCAGCACCGCCAGTCACCAGCACGGCAACCTGTTGATTCCGGCTTTTGCCGTCGGCCGCAGCCAGGAGATTCTGTATTTCCTGGGCAAGTATTACGATGAATGGGAGCTGGATCGCTGGGAAGTGTTTCTCGACAGCCCGATGGCGATCAAGGCCAGCAAGGTCTACTGGGACTACCCGCATCTGTATGACGAAGAAGCGACGCGTCTGCGGCGTAATGTCAACGAGATGCCACCGTTCAAGGCTCTGCACCTCACTACCAGCGTGCAGGAATCGATGGCGATTAATAATATCAAGAGTGGTGCCATCATCATCGCCGGCAGCGGCATGTGCAATGGCGGGCGCATTGTGCATCATCTTAAGCAGAATATCGCCCGACAGGGCACGCATGTCATGATCGTCGGTTACCAGGCTCACGGTACACTGGGCCGCAGGCTGGTGGAGGGTGACGAGCGGATCAAGATACACGGTGATTATTATCCTGTACGCGCGCAGATCCACACCGTCGGCGGCCTGTCCGCACATGCTGATGTCGATGACCTGAGTCGCTGGATCGGTAATTTCAGCAACGACCCGGCCGTGCATGTGGTGCATGGCGAAGCGCAGTCCAAGCAGGATTTTCGTGACCGCCTGGAGGGGGAACTGGGGTTCAAGGCGGATGTGCCGGAGATGGGGGAGGTATTGGAGTTGTAGGGGGGCGCTCCTGCGGCAATATTAACGCAGTTTTCGCACCCTGAACTTACGACCTTTGATTTTACCTTCTGCCAGAATCTTCAAGGCTTGTTTGGCAACAGGGCGTTCCACAGCCACATAAGCAAGGTTATCGGAAATATCAATTGTTCCGATCTGTTTGCCTGGCAGATTGGTGTTTGCAGTTAAAGCACCTAATATATCACCCGCGCGAAGCTTGTTTTTTCGGCCACCACTAATACACAGTGTTGCCATCGGTGGGCTAAGTCTGAAGTTCTCCCGGGTTTTTAGTGAAGTTGTTTTATCAATTCTGACAGGACTGTTTTGATAGTCTTCTATCGCCTCGATGCGGAATTGTTCAGAGGCCATGAACAAGCTTATGGCTAAGCCTTCATTGCCGGCACGGCCGGTGCGCCCGATGCGGTGAATGTGTATTTCCGGGTCTGGCGATAACTCGAAGTTAATGACGGCCTGTAAATCTTTAATATCCAGTCCACGTGCAGCAACATCCGTTGCAATAAGAATCGAACTGCTCTTGTTGGAGAACTGTACCAGCACCTGGTCCCGTTCTTTTTGTTCAAGATCCCCGTGCAAGGCCTGGGCATGGAAGCCCTGTTGCCATAATTCTTCAGCCAGTTCCTGGCATTGTTGTTTTCGATTACAAAAAACCACGCTCGATTCAGGTCGGTAATGTTGTAACAGGGCAACCAATGTTTTGATTCTTTCGCCTTTTTGTATTTCATAGAAAACCTGTTGTATTATTTTATTGCCATGCAGGCTTTCCACGCGAATATCAACGGGATCGCTCTGGATGGCTGCACTGATATCTTTCATTTCATCCGGGTAAGTCGCCGAAAATAACAGGGTTTGTCTTTGCCGTGGCGTCCTACTGATAATGCGCATGATGTCTTCATGAAAACCCATGTCCAACATGCGGTCGGCCTCATCCAGCACCAGTATTTTCAATCCATCCAGTTTTAAAGTCCCTTTTTCCAAATGTTTTAATATTCGCCCCGGTGTGCCGATCACGATATGCGGGTTGCGTTGCAGTGAGGCCAGTTGTGGGCCTATCGGTTTGCCGCCACACAAGGTGAGAATATTAGTGTTGGGTATCGCACGTGCCAGGCGACGAAATTCCTTGCTGACCTGATCGGACAGTTCACGCGTTGGGCAAAGTACCAGTGCCTGCGTTCGGTATGTACGTGTCACAAGTTTGTGCAGAACGCCAATTGCAAATGCCGCCGTTTTACCGCTACCCGTTTTTGCCTGGGCGAGCAAGTCTTTACCTTTTAGAATGGCGGGCAGGCTTTTGGCCTGTATCGGGGTCATCACCCGGTAATCCAGTGACTGGATGTTGTCTAAAACTTCAGCTGTTAAGGGTAGTGATGAGAAGGCTGTTGTAGTCACGTAAAAATCAATCTTTGTTGGCTTAAAGGGAAACTGGACTTGATTTGCCATGCTTATAGCAATAAATCTTCTTCTATACGGTGCCAGATACTG
>JAUXDG010000252.1 GCA_030618475.1 Gammaproteobacteria bacterium
ACCTTATGAAACTGCCGTTGCAGATCGTATTTCGTAATCTCAACCTGTCCGATGCCATCGAAGCCAGGGTCCGCGGCTTATGAGCGCGCGTGATTCCTACACCGTCAGCACCAAATACTGGCACAAGCTGGACGATGGACGTATTCAGTGCGACCTCTGCCCGCGCTTCTGCAAGTTGCACGCAGGCCAGCGCGGGCTGTGTTTCGTCCGGGAAAACCTGGATGATGAAATCGTGCTCACCACCTACGGCCGTTCGAGCGGTTATTGCATCGATCCCATCGAAAAGAAACCGTTGAACCATTTTCTACCCGGCACACCGGTATTGTCATTCGGCACGGCGGGCTGCAACCTGGCCTGCAAATTCTGCCAGAACTGGGACATCAGCAAGTCCAGGGAAACCCACACCCTGACCGATGAGGCATCACCGGAGCTCATAGCCCGTGCTGCGCAACAGCTCAACTGCCGCAGCGTGGCCTATACCTATAATGATCCGGTCATCTTTCACGAGTATGCCATTGACGTGGCCAGGGCCTGCCGTGATAAGGGCATTAAATCCGTCGCCGTTACTGCGGGTTACGTCTGTCCCGAACCCAGAAAGGAATTTTACCGCTACATGGATGCGGCCAACGTGGATCTCAAGGCCTTTAGCGAAGACTTCTATCACAAGATCACCGGTTCGCACCTGGCGCCGGTGCTGGAAACCCTGGAATACATCAGGCACGAAACCGACGTGTGGCTGGAACTCACCACTCTGCTGATACCCGGTAAAAATGACTCGGAGAAAGAGATCGACGAAATGACCCGCTGGGTCGTAGACAAGCTGGGAGTGGATGTGCCCATGCATTTTTCGGCCTTTCATCCCGACTGGAAAATGATGGATGCGCCGCCCACGCCGAAGGCAAGCCTGATCCGTGCCCGTGAAATCGCCATGAAAAATGGCGTCCGTTATGCCTTCACCGGTAACGTGCACAATGAGGCCGGTGACAGCACCTTCTGCCACCAGTGCGGGGAAAAACTGATTGGTCGTGACTGGTATCAACTGACCGACTGGAAGCTGACCGCGGATGGTAAATGTGGATCCTGCGGTACCGCCTGTGCCGGCATATTCGAAGCCAGGCCTGGTGACTGGGGGGCAAGGCGGCAGCCAATTCGTCTGCGCGATTTTGCGGCCTGACCATTGCCCAGTGCGTATTTCTCACCACGAAGGACACAAAGGCTTCAAAGGCTGGCAATTGCCCTTGACCGGCCGCGGAAGGGGGTGTATTTTTTTTCGCGTATCGGTTATCAGGATCAGGTCTTTCAGGACGCTACAGCCATGACTACACTTCTTACCCTGCTGATAGGCATGTTCATCGGCTGGAACCTGCCACAACCTGACTGGGCCAGGGCGATCCAGGACAAGGTGGTGAGTTTGTTTCAGTCTTTGATCAATAAGTAAAACCAGTCGTCAGACAGCCTGTGTCTTGAGTTCTGTTACTAAGCCGAACATTAGTATCAATTTACCGACGACGACAGGACTGTCGAAAAATAGTGTTGGCGCGTGACTGCGAGGTGCGACTGTCCCGCAACATCTGGTAACTCCCCGCAAATGCAGACAGTAAACAGCCTGTTCCGGGTGCTGTTGGTATCGGTATGAATCCTGTGGATGAACAATCTGACCATCAGAACCCCCCGGCCTGGTGGAAACGTCATCGCCTGACCGTGCTGCGCATTCTGGGCATGGTGCTGGCCGCTGCTGCGCTGGTTTTGTTTGCGCAGGTCGTGACACAGGCTCCGTGCTGGGGTTTTTTCATTCTTATCGGACTGCTTGCCTGGCCTGTCTGGCAGTACCGGACGGAGTATCTGCTGTTGCACAGACGGTTGCTGCTCGCGGCTGTGGCCCAGCCGCAAAGCCGGATCAGGGCGTGGCTGTGGCGGGGACGTATCAGTAAGGCCGTTCAGGTTGTCGTTTCAATGTCCATGGCCTGGGTGCTGCTCGCCCTGGTCTCGCAGTTGTCACCTCAACACTGGCTGGTGTTCGTCGCCGATGCCATCTTCCTTGCCCTGATTGTCGCTCCGCTCTCCAGGAGCCTGAGCGGTGAACTCACAGCCCGGCACCTGAACACGATCGCCAGGCACGGGCCACTGTTGCTCACCAATGGCGTCGTTTTGACGGGTGCCATTATGGCGCTTGACTTCTTCCTGGTCGGTGCGGCTGACAGCCGTCACATGGAATGGCATCAAGTCGCTGTTCAGGCGTTCACCAAAATCAATGGCGAGGCCGGCTGCGTACTGTGGGGCGTGAGTGCAGGCGGGCTGGCGGCCGTCGAAGCCCTCTCCTGGCATATATCCGAGCTCATCATACCGAACCTGCCGGACCTGACCGCGAAAGTCATTGCCTGGTCGTTCTTCCTGCTGCGGGCCGCTAGCGTGGCCTTTTTCTTTACCACCCTGCTGCTCGGCGTGAGTGTGTTGCTTGAAAAACGCGAGGCCCGGCGCCAGGGTCACTCAACGGAAAGCACCATTGCACGTGCGTTTTTGCTGACCATTATCGTCCTTGCGATGCCATTTTTTTACGCCGCCATCAAACTGAATGCCATCGATCCCGCGGTCTTCGAGAAGGGGGTGACAGGGGCGGCCGGGTTGATCAATCCCTGCACGCCGAACCAAGCAGCCCGCGAGCGGCTGATTGCGAAACTGGACAAGCAGGTAGACGGCGAGCGCCGCAGGGCCATGCATGATGTTGATAGCAGCGTCGACGAGGGGCTCGAGCGCATATTCTCAGACGTTGAAAAAGGTATCGACAGTTATCTCGACTGGTATTTTACGGTGTTGGGTGAATACCAGAGGCTGATGGCGGTTTTCACCGAGGACCTGGCCGCCGCCATGAGCGACCAGCTGGAGGAACACCTCTTTGCACAAAGCGATTTCGATACCCAACTGGTCCGCCTCGACCGCGAGGTGGAGCACGACTCGGCTGAGCGTTTCGCGGCTATGGCCCCGCATCTTAACGCTGAACTGGATAAGGCACCCTGCGACATCGGCGGCTTCGTACCTGCTCCATTAACGCAGCTGGACCGCGATGCACTCAGGGCATCGGCTGCGGCGACCAGCGGAGTCGGCACCGGCATTGTGGCCAGCAAGGCGCTGGCCAAGAAAACCGCCGCTGCCGTTGCTGGAAAGCTGGCCGCCAAGAAATCGTTTCAGGCCGGTGCGGCACTCACTTCGAAGACACTCGCCAAGAAGGGGGCGTCATCGCTGCTGTCGGCGGGGCTCGGGACCGCGCTGTGTGCCCCCAGCGGGCCGGTGGCGATTCTCTGCGGCGTCACCGCGGGCCTGGTCACCTGGCTGACCGTCGACAAGGCCCTTGTCGAGCTGGATGAAGCCTTGAACCGGGAGGACATGCGTGCGGATTTGCTGGAGGTTCTGGACGGGCAGAAAGCCGCGCTGGGTGAGCAGCTCAAACAGAGGCATTACGCCGGTGTCGACGCCATGGCCGCCCGGGTGAACGACGCAGTGCAAAGCACCTTCGTACCTTACAATGACGGTATGGATGACGAATGAGTACGTAATTTTCAAGGGGTCAGGATTTTCAAGGGGGCAAGTTTCAAGGGGTCAGAGTGCTTGAAATCTCCTATT
>JAUXDG010000162.1 GCA_030618475.1 Gammaproteobacteria bacterium
GCCCGAAATGTACTTGCATTGACAAAAATACCCAGGCGATTTTGCTTCTCAACAGACCCGGATAATCCGGAGGGACATAAAACCGATGATATGATCAGCGTCAGGGATTCACGGAATCTGGCATTGTTCGAAGCTGCTGATGGCGACAACCCCAAGCTTGACCCGTCCAAGTTATCACGCAGCATGTCCGCCTATTACGCTGCCAAGCAGAGCAGTATTGCAGACAACTCGCCTTTCCGAAAATTTATTCGGCACGAACAAACCCTGCGCACCATCGGCAGAAGCATCAACACCCGTCTGGATAATTCGCCCGTTCCCGCCGCCATTCAGGCATTGATCGATGGAGGACTAGAGAGTACAGGTCTCGGAAAACAGATACGGAACCTGTATGACAGTCTTCTAACCAGTGACATTCTGAACTTTAATACGGTGTCCATGGAATTCCATGGCTGGGATACGCATAAACACCAACGCGAGTCCATCGAACCCAGACTGGTCGATCTGTTCGGCACTGGCAAGGCAATGGACACCCTGTATTCCGAAGTCGATTCATCTGTGCTCGACCAAATGGTCTTTGTTATCGGTGGAGAATTTGGCCGCCAACTTCGCGACAATGGGGATGGTGGAACCGACCATGGCCGTGGCACCTCAATACTGATCATCGGCAATCAGGTTAATGGTGGCATCTATGGTGAATTGTTCCCGAATGACGAGATTTCACGTCTCGCCGACGATACCCCGGACATTGTTGGGCAAACAACCTTTGACCATATTTTTGGCCGTGTTTGTGAATGGGTGCAACCGGGCAGTGAAGCTCTGGTTTTCCCGGACCGGTCACTCTCCCGGCTTGAAGCGGGTGTCGATCTATCGGGATTGTTTGCATAGAGACGAGATCCAACAATATCTGGCGCCCCCTGTTTTACCCAAAATCATGGATACCGGTGCGATTTGAAGACATTGCAAACTTCCCGTATTACAACTGACATTTGATTTAGTGAAACCGGTATGGTTACAACAATTGATCGATGCTCAGCAACCAGACGACAGCTGGAGCCCGTTTATGCCACTGATACCGGTTGGCTATGTGTCAGATCCAAGCTGCCCAGAGGTGGATTATTAGCGACCAGTAAATGTCCTACTTCAGTACTTCTGAGACCTCCCGGAAATATGGGGAATGACAAGTTAGGGTCGTTCTCTCTCGTTAAGCCGTTGATTATATAACCAACTCTTATATTGAATCAGTCTGTAAACCGCATATGGGTCATAAACCTGCCGAAAAGACACCGACTGTCACCTCAAATCTGAGCCACTGCATGTAAAAAGATACGGATGCAGCCAATCTATAGCATCCCAGACGCATGGTTCAGGACTGACTCAAAACAGACCGACATCACCGCTGTCTACCGCACGCCGTATCGGATACCATAGCGGCACAATCACCGTTCCCTCCTCTCGCTCCAGCAGCGTCAGCACGGAGTTGTTGAGCCTGCCCGTATCGCCGCAAGGTGACGTTTACAACGGCCTCGCCGGGACTCCGGGTAACAGCACTGGTAGTTTCATTGCGACCTCCGGTTCCAAACCTGCATTCGACGGACTGGTGGGTTCGGCATTCGGAGAGTTCATCTTCGGGGCCGCCAGTCCAGCTCCTACCATTCGCTAATCAGGCATACCGTTCAACGGATCTTCAATTCCTCACGTCCATTTGTCGCCAATCGATAACAGCGTCTCTGATTCGAGACACTTGTTAGCGCCTGTTTTTATCTGTCATTATCTCGCGCTCAAACATCCAGGCTACAAGCAGGTGTAGAAGGGAAATGTCTGCAAGGGAAGATAATGATGCGTGGTAGATTGCGTTGGTTGTCTGAGTCGATGCTAGTAGTGCTGCTCGGCTTTTTCATGGTTATCGCCCTGGTACAGACCGCACATGCTGAAACCGATCCACAGAATACCTATGTCCTGTCAGTGGACTATACCCGCAGTGCTGCAGCGGGCACCCTGAGGGTAAAGCTCAGGGATGCCATTCTCGGAGGTGGCCTGGCCGGCGTCAGAATCGTCGCATATGAGATCCGTGCTGATGAACTTGCTTACTGGGCCGGAAAACAGATTACCGACAGCAACGGTCTGGCCGTATTCACCCTGGACAAGCTCGGCAGCGGCGGGCGTTACTACCTGAAAGCCTTTACCTGGCACGGACAGAAAGTCTACACAAAAACACTGACGGCGTCCGGAACCATTGCCTGGAAGGTCGGGCGTGTCCGGGTTCGGGTAAAGAATGCAACACTGGCGACACCACAACCACTGGCCAACTACGAAGTTAACCTGCGGCGAACGGATGGCAGCTGGAACCGCGCCCTGATCACCGACAGCCAAGGGGTCCTGCGTCTCGATCCGCCGGGAATGGGCGAGGGCATTCCGTATGAAATTACTGCGATAAGCCCGTTGGGCGGTGACCGGGAGACCAGCGAAGTCATCAATGCCCCCGGTACCTACACGTTCCAGGTCGGTAACCAGCCGCTGTTTGTAACACTGCGCAAAGCAGCTTCGAACACCGTGCTTGCCGGCAGGACGGTGACTGTTCTGGAAGAGATGTTGGATGGAACCTATGCCTGGGCTGCTGCAGGCACGACCAACAATGCCGGCAGGGTGGTGTTTGAACTGGATAGCCTGGGGCGTGGCGGACGCTTTTTCCTGCGCACCGATCCGTTCGACGTGCGCCCGTTGTACTCAAAACCCATCACAGAAACGGGTGACTATGAGTTTCGTGTCGGGAACACTCCGGTAACCTTGGTCGATGAGTCCAGTGGAAACAAGCTGACGGGTAAGATGCTGGTGGCGTTTACGGTCGCAGCGGACAAGAGCCTGACCTGGTATGCGAAAGGCCAGACCAATGCCAATGGCAAGGTCTTCTTCGATTTTCCGGAAATCAGTACCGGCACTGTATTCTTAATCAAGGCAAAGGATCCCTTCGAAAACGGGGAACAGTTCTATTCCCGACTGATCCGTGAAGAGGGGCCGGTGCAACTGCGGGTGCAAAAAGGGAACTCGCAACGACTTGATCTGAACGACCCTGCTGTTCATATTATCTCGCCTGCACTGGGCAAGAAGGCTGCCGCCGGAGGCTTCTTGCTGCAGGGTCAGGCCAGTGACGATCGCAAGATAGACCAGGTGCGTATCCAAATTCGCAGTGGCGGCAAGCAGCAGGAAGCAGAAGCCTGGTATAACCCCGCCAACGATCGCTGGCATTTTTACGTCAATGCCGACCTGCTGGTGGCCGGCAGCAGTGCAGTCATCACGGCTACGGCAATCGATACCAGCAACAACCGGCAGAGTAGTACAGTCGGCTATGCGGTAATCAACGATACACAGGCACCTGGAATCAATGTGTCTTCGCACAAGGACGGTGCCTCAGTTTCCGTCGGTGGTTTTACCCTGAAGGGTACGGTGTCAGATAATGTTGCCGTGCCACAGTTGTCCCTCCGGGTCGAGGACCTGAACGGAGCAGAGCTGGTCCCGGCTGAAGCAGTGATACGCCAGCCCGGCAGCACGCGCTGGGCACACAACCTATTCCCGAAGCAGTGGGCAGGAGGAGTACCGGCCCGTATCGTCGTGATTGCGCAGGATTACAGCGGTAATCGCGGGCAAATCAGTATCCGGGTGACACCGAAGGTCACCGGCCGCAATCGTCAGCGTCGCAGGATCGACCGCGTCACCTTTGGCGCTACACCCGAACTTGTCCAGCAGTCGCTCGACATGGGCTGGGGAAGTTTCCTGGAAATGCAGCTGGCACCCGAGCTGATCGATGATTCGGCACTGGAGAGCCTACTGGGCCCCGTGAGTGACATCAAACTAAACGACCTGGTCTGGCGCACGCTGCAGCGTATGTTCTACAGCGAGCGGCAGTTGCTCGAGCTGATGACCTGGTTCTGGGACAATCATTTCAATACCGATATGCAGAGCAGCAACGTGCTGTACGAATACCAGGAGAACGAGGCGTTCCGCCAGCATGCCCTGGGTCGTTTCCGCGACCTGCTGGAAGTCAGCGCAAAAAGCCCGGCCATGCTGAAGTACCTGGACGGTACGCGTAACTACAAGCGCAGCCCCAACGAAAACTATGCGCGTGAAGTGATGGAGTTGCATACCCTGGGGGTCGATGGCGGCTATACACAGCAGGATGTCGAGGAACTGGCGCGGGTGCTCACCGGTTGGCATATCCAGAACGACGCGTTCTATTTCCGCGCCACCGCACATGATACGGGTGACAAGTTGTTCCTGGGAACGGTTATTCGCGGCGGTGGCGTCGAAGAAGGTGAACAGGCACTGGACATCCTGGCCAGTCATCCGTCCACGGCGCGCTTTATCTGCGGCAAGCTGGTCCGCTTCCTGGTTGCAGATCCGGCAGCCCCCGGTCTCGTCGCGGGCTGCGCAAACACGTTTCGTAATACGGATGGCGACATTCGAGCGGTGCTGCGCAGGATTCTCAAGTCGCAAGCCTTCTACGACGCGGTGGCGGACAACACCCGCTTCAAATCACCACTGCGCTTCTTAACCGGCATCGTGCGGGCACTGAATGCTCCCGTGGAACGGCGGACCATCCTGCCTATGCTGGAGCATATGGGTATGCCCTTGTACCGCAACCCGGTACCGACGGGCTGGCCGGTTTCCGGTGATGCGTGGGTCAACGCCGACCAGCTGGTGCAACGCATCAATCTTGCGTTCGATCTGTTCGAGGATCTGCAGGATGCCCCCGGTTTTAGTCTTCTGGACAGAGCACTGGCGAGCAATAACATCACCGGAGCCGGCATACTCGGGATGTTCATGGATGATTTTTTCGCACGGCGCATGACCTACCTGGAATACCGGGAAGCCCTGTCCGGCCTCGATGGTGCCGATGTATTCGATACCAATGCGGTCGATGCAGAACAACGCCTGCGCCAGACGCTGCGTACCATGCTGGCGTTTCCCGCCAGCCATATTTACTGAGCCGGGGGAGCCGTATCATGCACAGAAGATCATTCCTTAAAGCACTTTCCGCTACGGCTGCAGTGATCGCCGGTACCGGCCTGCAAGGTCCGACCGGGTGGTTTCGTCCGGCCTATGCGGAAAGTAACAAGACCTTGCTGGTGATCTTCCAGCGCGGTGGCTGTGACGGCCTCAATGCCTGCGTGCCCTACGGTGACCCGGACTACTACCGCTTGCGCCCGACGATTGCCATTGCGCCACCGGATGCCGGGAATCCGCAGGCAGCGCTGCCCGTGGACGGATATTTTGGCCTGCATCCGGCACTGGCCGGTCTTGCTGAACTCCATGCGCGTGGCGATCTGGCGATCCTGCCAACCGTGCAGCACACAGATGCTACGCGCTCGCATTTCGATGCACAGGCTTCCATCGAATCCGGCGCTGTGGGCCGCTTGCCGGACGGCTGGCTGAATCGTTACCTGTTGGCTGTACCGCGTCCTGGACCATTGCGGGCGGTCGCCATGGGCAGCGGGGTGCCGCAACTCATGCGCGGTGCCCGCTATGTCCCGGTGTTCCGTGACCTCGAGGAATTTGCGTTGAATATGGATCCATCCGAGGCCGATGCGCTGCTTGCCGGTCTGCTACGAACCTACCAGCAGGCAAACAATCTGGTCTCTCCCCATGCCAGCCTGCTCTCGACCAGTGGCGTCGACCTGGTGGACAAGGTCACATTCATGCGCATGCTCGACCCCGGAGGCTACCGCCCGTCCAACGACGCCGTTTACCCGGAAACGTCGTTTGGCAGGCAGCTGGTACAGCTGGCCTTCCTGATCAAGGCCGGCGTCGGCTTGGAGGCTGCCACGCTGGACATTGGTGGTTGGGATACCCACACCAGCCAGGGCGGTGGTGAAGCCACGGGCAGGCAATACCGGGCCTTCAAGGATATGGGAGACGGCATTGGTGCGTTTTACCGTGATCTGGGTGCCCGCGCGCAGGATGTCATGGTGGTGACTTGCACCGAGTTCGGGCGCACCGCCGCCGAGAATGCCAGCAAGGGGACCGACCACGGCGGCGCGAGCACCTGGTTCGTAGTGGGTGGTAATGTCCGTGGCGGCGTTCACGGCGACTGGCCAGGGCTGGCACCGGATCAACTGGACGACAACCGGCAGCTGAGGTTCACCATCGATTTTCGTGATGTATTCACAGAAATCCTCCGCGTGCATCTCGGCAGTGGCAGCCTGCCAGGCGTATTCCCCGGCCACAGCTACAATCCCGTCGGCTTTCTAACCTGACGAAAACACCAGGAGCGACCTCCTGACCTCGAATGTTGATGGTGCGGAGTTCCCCGGGAAACGCTGAAAAACCGGAATATCTATAAATTATCCGCCCCCCAGTATAAACCTAAAAAAATCAGTTAACCCTGCCGAGAGCGCCAAGCCGGCATAACATATCTCAAAATATTGACCTCTACTGAGCTACCCGGGTAAGGGTGGCCCGAGCTGATGATCTGTCCCCG
>JAUXDG010000179.1 GCA_030618475.1 Gammaproteobacteria bacterium
GATAGCTGGACACAGGTTCGCAAAGACCAGTGTACACTGGTATGCCCCGAATCTCGTTTTCAGTTTATCTATGATGCTGCCTTAACCACACTGGTACTGCATTCACCGGACGATGTTTACCCCGGTCCCTATACCTATAAACGGTTCTGGTTTCGTGACGCGGCCTTCATTATCCACGCATTGCTTTGCGCCGGTTTTACCCAGCGCGCTGAACGGGCGTTGGCTCGTTACCCTGATCGTCAAACCGCACGCGGTTATTTCCGTTCCCAGGAAGGTGAATGGGATTCCAATGGCGAAGCACTGTGGATCATGCAGCGCTTCTGCGAACTGACCGGCAAGGCGCCCGATCCAGCCTGGCACAAGGTTATCCGCCGTGGTGCGCAATGGATCATTGATAAACGCCTCAGCCCGGACGTAAAGGCTCCGCACGCCGGACTGTTGCCCGCCGGTTTCAGCGCCGAACATCTCGGTCCCAATGATTACTATTTCTGGGACGACTTCTGGGGCATTACAGGGCTTCGTTCTGCTGGTGCATTGTTATCAGGCTTAGATGCTCAGGCTAGCAAAAAATTCTTAAGAGCAGCGGATGAGTTTTCAGCAGCAGTAGACCGCAGCCTCGCAACGTGTGAACAACGGCTGGGCCGCCCCGCCATGCCCGCATCACCTTACCGACGATTCGACGCGGGCGCCATCGGCTCGTTGGCTGCAGGTTACCCCTTGCAACTCAGTGCAGCGGATGATCCGCGCCTGCTGGATACAGTGGAATATCTGCTCGACAACTGCTTCCTGGACAATGCCTTTTTCCAGGACATGATTCATTCCGGCCTCAACGCCTACCTGACTTTGCACGTCGCCCAGATATTGTTGCGGGCCGGTGACCCGAGGTATCTTGAATTGATGGACGCAGTCGCCGATCTGGCCACGACGACCGGTCAATGGCCCGAAGCGATCCACCCGCATACACGCGGTGGCTGTATGGGTGATGGACATCATGTATGGGCGGCGGCCGAGTGGGTGCTGATGTTGCACCACTGTTTTGTACGCGAGGAAGGCGAACGACTGATCCTGTGTTCTGGTATCCCCCAGCGTTGGCTGGATCAGGATGAGCCGATTTCATTCGGACCTGCATACACAAAATACGGACCTGTCTCGGTCACCCTCATACCTGAATCCGGCCAGCGTATCCGTGTTTCCTGGCAAGGTCACTGGCACGATGCCACGCCCAGCATTGAAGTACAGATTCCCGGCTTTGCATCGAGCAGTGCTGAACCGGGCACGCACAGCATTGAACTGATAAAAGGACAAACATGAACATCGTCATGTTAACCAACACCTACACCCCGCATGTGGGAGGTGTGGCACGTTCGGTGAAGGCCTTTAGCGAAGAGTACCGGAAGCGTGGTCACCGGGTGCTGGTGGTCGCACCGACGTTCCCCGATATGCCGATAAATGAGATCGATGTCGTGCGCATTCCGGCCATCCAGCAATTCAATGCCAGTGATTTTTCTGTTGCACTACCTGTTCCCGGCCTGCTCACGGATGCGCTCGATAGCTTTCAACCGGACATTGTGCATGCTCACCATCCTTATCTTCTGGGTATGACGGCCATACGCATCGCACGTTATCGCAATCTGCCACTGGTGTTTACACACCACACGCTGTATGAACAATATACCCATTATGTACCGGGCGACTCGCCAACACTCAAACGCTTTGTCATCGAACTCGCCACCCGTTACGCTAATCTTTCCGACCAGGTTTTCGCGCCCAGCGAGAGTATCCGAGATCTATTGCAAAAGCGCGGGGTAACTAAACCCGTCGTTGTCATTTCAACTGGCGTGAAGCTGGATCATTTCATGACAGGCGACGGCGCACGCGTTCGCACACAACTGCATATCTCGGACGAGGCTTTTGTCGTCGGCCATCTGGGTCGCCTGGCACCGGAAAAAAATCTTGAATTTCTGGCCGAGGCCGTTGCAGCTTTTTTGAAAACCCATAAACATGCCTGTTTCCTGGTGGTCGGTGTCGGACCTTCAGAACAGATGATACGGCAGGTTTTCTCCCAACAAGGGCTGGAGTCACGGCTACACTTTACTGGCATTCTCCAGGCTAGGGAATTGGCTGATGCTCTACATGCTATGGATTTATTTGCCTTCAGTTCCAAAAGTGAAACTCAGGGTATGGTACTGACCGAAGCTATGGCAGCGGGTCTGCCTGTGGTCGCTCTGGATGCCTCAGGGGTGCGGGAAGTCGTTAAAGACCGAGAAAATGGGCGTTTATTACAGGAGGAGAGCATTGAGACATTCACAGACGGACTCCAATGGATAGCCGATCAACCCACCGAACGTTTGGAAGCACTCAAACACTCGGCACTGGAAACAGCAGAAGTCTTTTCCCTGTCTAACACCGCTGACAAAGCCCTATCTTGTTACCAAGTACTCCTCCAAACCAGCATTCCTTCAACATCAGCAACATCAGCAATAGATAAATACTGGGAAGATACTCTGGAACTTATCAAAGCGGAGTGGGATATCTTAAAAGGTGTCACTGGGGCTGCTACTGACGTACTTCTTGAAGACGAAGATTCCCCAAGGAAACGACCTTGATTGGTCGTATAGAAGCATCTCTGCGGCGCTTGCGCCGCGCCATGAGCCGAAGTGAATGGCTGGCGCGACTGCTGCAACTGTCCATATCAAAAGGGCCGGGTACACGTCCGGGCCTGATCATGGTTCAAATCGACGGCCTTTCGCAAACTGAATTCGATACGGCTATGGAACGCGGTGAGCTTCCCTTTTTGCGCCGTCTCCTTAACCAGGAACACTATCGAACGTTTCAACTCTATTCCGGATTACCGGCAACCACACCGGCTGTTCAGGGCGAGCTGTTCTATGGTGTTAAAGGTGTCGTACCGGCATTCAGTTTCAGGCATCGCAAGTTCGGCCGAATCGTGCGCATGTATGAACCCGACACGGCCGCTGATGTTGAACAACGCCTCGCTGGTGGTGACAACGAGCCACTACTTAAGGATGGCAGTGCCTACAGCGACAATTTTACCGGTGGCGCCGACGAAGCGCATTTCTGTCCGTCATCGCTGGGTTGGGGTTCGGCGCTGCGCTCTGCCAATCCACTGGTGGTGGGTCTGCTGGTGTTAACTAATCTGTACAGCTTCTTGCGTGCTGGCGTACTGTTGCTTCTGGAAATTGGTCTGGCCATTGCCGACTTTGTGCGGGGCACGATCCATGGTTATGACTTTTTCACGGAATTGAAATTCGCTCCGATTCGGGTAGCGATCTGTATTCTGCTACGTGAACTCTGCGTGATTGGTGCCAAGATTGATATCAGTCGCGGCCTGCCGATTATTCATATCAATTTTTTGGGTTATGACGAACAGGCTCATCGCCGTGGACCCAGTTCATTTTTTGCCCATTGGACTCTGAAGGGTATCGATGACGCTATTGCCCGCCTCTGGCATGCTTCCAATCGCGCCGCACATCGTGATTACGATGTATGGATTTATTCTGATCACGGCCAGGCTGCGACTCGCCCCTATGAAAAGATATTTGGTCGCTCACTGGCAGATGCTGTCACCAGTGTGTTTGAAAAACTGGATACGAAAATCAAAGTGGCTGACGCTACCTCTATAGCAAGCATTCAGACCCAGCGTGTTAGCTTTCTGGGTGGTAGGAAATTCCAGCGGCTGTTTTCAGCAATCGGCATTAACTCCAAGCCTACAGACAAAAAACTGCTGTCCGTTGCTTCTCTGGGACCAGTCGGTTTTATCTACCCGCCACGCTCATTAAACAAAGGTGAGACTGATTTTATTGCCCGGGAACTGGTGAACACAGCAAAGGTTCCACTCGTGATTACCCGGGACAACGCCAACCGGTTGCGCGCCTGGACGGATGCAGGTATATACAAGCTGCCCGCGCAGATTGTAGAAATCCTCGGTGCGGAACATCCCTTCCTGGACGAGATCCGCGATGACCTGATGGCGCTGTGTCGGCACCCGGAAGCTGGCGACTTTATCCTGTTCGGCTGGCGCCACGGTATTGAACCCATAACCTTCGCTATTGAAAACGGCTCACACGCCGGCGCATCACCGCAAGAAACCAATGCATTCGCCTTGTTACCAGCGGATACTTCGTTGCCTGAATCCGGACGCGGTTATCTCCGCCCCAACGACCTGCGCAGAGCGGCTCTGCACCTCCTGGGCCGGAAAGAACATACCTCCGAAGCCCCCCCCCTGCGTCCCGCAGCAACCGCAACGGATACCTTGCGCATCATGACCTACAATGTGCACAGCTGTGTCGGTATGGACGGCAAACTCAATCCTGAACGCATCGCCCGTGTGATAGCCCGTTGCAACCCCGATGTGGTAGCGCTGCAGGAACTGGATGTCGGCCGGGCGCGTAGTGGCGGTGTCGACCAGGCGCATCTGATTGCACACTACCTGGAAATGGATTTCCATTTCCATCCCTCAATACATATTGAGGAAGAACGTTATGGCGACGCTATCCTGTCACATCTGCCGATGCATCTGGTTAAAGCCGGTCCCTTGCCCGGGCTCGCTGACAAACCGCAACTGGAACCACGCGGTGCACTTTGGGTTTCTATCGACGTGCACGGCACGGAAGTTCAGGTCATCAATACGCATCTGGGTTTGTTTGCGCGCGAACGTATGGCCCAGACCAAAGCATTGCTTGGCGAGGAATGGCTGGCGCATAAGGCATGCCGCAGTCCGGTGATTCTGTGCGGTGACTTGAATGCGTTACCCCTTTCCGCAGTCTGCAACAGACTACGGCAGCGGCTCAACGATGCACAAGTCGAGGCGGAACACCATCGCCCCGCGGGCACTTTTTTCGGACGCTTCCCGACAGCCCGTATTGATTACATTTTTATAGACCTGGCGCTCGAAGCCGCTGCTATTCACATTCCGAAAACAGAATTGGTGCGTCTGGCTTCGGACCACTTGCCGCTGGTTACCGAGGTACGCCTCTCTGCAACGATGAAATCGGGAAGAGCAACATTCCTTGTGTGATAGGGCATGTAGCTTACCAAGGTGGTGGGTGGTGAGATAACCGCCGATGCCGCCATCATCCCTGAGCTTGTCGAGCCACTTTCTGGAAAAGGCGGAACACCAACTACAGGATCGAATACCCTGATTGTTCGATGTAAGTACGTTATAGCACAAAACAGTTTACCTCAACACGGGGCGAAGTATGTCGTGTTGACAGTCACTGTGCCGTAATCGTCGACTACGTTATTCACAGCCATCCTCTCCATTTTTTTCCTCCTCACTTTTTTCTTGTTCATTGTTACTTAGGTTACATCGCCTGGTGTTCGATTGGAATATTATATTTTTAACGGTGATTTATTTCACTTACGGCGCGTGACGAACGTGATCATTAACGAGAAAAAGGTAAGTAATCATGTTACAGGAAATGAAAAAACAACTGACAGAAAATATTAAAAAAGCCAAGGAAAGTGGTGAACTGACCGCACATCAGGTTTATGATATTACCCATGACGGTGTTATACATAGCGTACAAAGCCTTAAGACAGGGGCAAAAGACATACGCGAGATTGCAAAGGAAGCGGTAACGTCTACCGTTCAGACACTGGTGGAAGTTGAAGAGGCCAGTCAGGAGAAAATATCTGCCGCACTACACGGAGCAGTGGATGGTATTAAACAGGCAGAGTCGCAGGTACTGGATACCACTCACAAGGAACTTAGCCAGACGAAACAACGGTTGCGCGAAGAGGAGGCGAAGCTGGCTGAAGGACTGCGTACTGCTATCGATGGTGCGAAAGAAGCAGCCGGCAATTTCACCGGGGAGGTGAAAGACGGCATCGAAACCGCAGTGACCGACGCCAAGCTCAAGAGTAAGGAGCTACTCGGTCTCACCCGGGATACGGTCAAAGAAGCGGTTCGTAAGGCCATCGAGACGGGTACCGATGTTGAGGAGACCGTTGTTAATGTGACCAGAAATGCGACTTCTAAGGCATTGGCAGAGGCTCGCTTCAG
>JAUXDG010000119.1 GCA_030618475.1 Gammaproteobacteria bacterium
TCATCCCGGATATAGCCACAATGTGGGTAGCCGCCAACAGCTACTGGCCGAATAAATTCGGCCCTACAGAGGAAGAGCCCCCTTAACTTAGTGCCATTCGTATCTGCATTAATTTGAGCAGCGCTGGGGCGGGGAGGGTGTCCGGGATTATTACCGCCTGCGGTTTTCCCGCAGGCCCTTGCCGCTTCAGCGCTGCGGTGTTCAGCGAAGCCACCACCATTGAATACTGCTGCATAGTGCACCTTTCGGTGTCGGGCTAACCCGCTATCAACTTCACCCCGATCACCAGGGTGATCACCTCAAACGCCCGCTTGATCCAGCGGTTACCCTTTTTAATCGCCAGGTGCGCACCAAAATAGCCGCCCAGCAGCGATCCGGCCAGCAATGCCGGTAACCAGCTCCAGCGAATCTCGGACAGAAAACCCAGCGTCACTGCACCCGTACCATTCCAGAAGATACCCACCAGAATCAGGGTATAGGCCACCGCCCGCCGGTAATCAAAACCGAACCAGCGCACCAGCCACAGGGTTACAAACAGTCCGGTGCCGGACGTCAGTGAACCGTTCAGCACACCGATCAGAAAAAGTCCCGCACCACCGACACGAAAGCCCGTGACATCGCGGTGCCTCACTTCATTGGTCTGTCCGAGCCCCGGGTTTAACCAGGAATACAGACCCAAACCGGCAGTCAAAATACCGAGTGCAATTTCCGCCGCTCGACCGGGAATGTTGATAATCAGCTGGGCACCCAGCACCACACCCGGCAAGCCCGTCGCAAGTATAAATAATGCAAGGCTTTTCTCGAGGCCACCCTCCCTCAAGTGACGCAGCGTCGCGCCGATACCTAAAGCAACACTGGCAACTTTGTGAGTCGCTAAAGCGACGACAAATGGCAAACCCAGAAAGATCAGCGCCGGCAACTGGATGAGGCCGGCACCGCCCCCTGAAAAGGCGGAAAAAATGTTTGCCACCAGGGAAATGAGGAACAAAGTGGTTTGGTCCAGCAAATTCATTATCGATGCAAGCAAACGTCAAACTGAATAGATATGAGCACAATTTCTCGCATTAAATACTGGTCGGCATTGGCACTGTGCACCAGTCTGTGGCTTTCAGTTCCATCCCTGCAAGCGGGCAAGCTCTACAAGTGGGTCGATGAGAATGGTCAGACCCGTTATGGTGACCGCATTCCCCCGCAATATGCAAAGAAAAGTAACGAGACGCTCAACAAACAGGGTGTCGTGGTTGGAAACAAAGCCGCGGCTAAAACCAGGGAACAACTTGCCGAAGAACAACAGCTGGCCAAGCTGGAGGCTGAACAGGAACTCAAACGCCAGGAGCAGGCGCACCAGGACCGTATCCTGCTGGACACATTCACCAACGAAGATGAAATGATTCTGACACGTGATGGTAAAATCGAAGCCATTGAGGCGGTGATCCGCGTCACTAAAAGCCGAACTGAAAAAATCAAGCAACGCCTGGCAAAGCAAAGGCTCAGAGCAGCCAATCTGGAGCGTTCAGGCAAAGCGGTTCCGCAAAAGCTGCAACAGGGCATTCGCGAAGCGCGCGGTCAGATCCGCTACAATTCAGACTACATCTCAAACCGCAGGAAAGCGCAACAGATGATAGGTCAAAAGTTTGAACTGGATATCAAACGTTTTCGCAGCCTGAAAATGGCGGAGGCGGAAGCAGCGTCTGAATAACCCCCCCCAAAATGCCTAACCCCGAATCAGGGTACCAACGCCCTGATCGGTAAACAGCTCTATCAGAACCGCGTGCTCGACACGCCCGTCTATGATGTGCGAACTTCGTACGCCGGATTTAACTGCTGACAAAGCGCACTGGATTTTCGGCAACATACCACCGTGAATGGTGCCGTCTGCAATCAGCTTATCGACCTCAGCGGCCGTCATTCCGGTCAGCAGCTGACCCTGCTTATCGAGTAAACCCGTGGTATTGGTCAGCAGGATGAGCTTTTCCGCACCCATCACCTCGGCTACACGCCCCGCCACCAGATCTGCATTGATGTTATAGGAATGCCCGTCCTCACCGACGCCTATCGGTGCAATGACAGGGATAAAATCGCCTGAAACCAGCATGTCCACGACTGAAGTGTCAACGCTGGCCACTTCACCCACATGACCAATATCGATAATCTCGGGCACTTCCAGTTCCGGCGAGTTTCTGGTGATTGTCAGCTTGCGCGCATGAATCAAGTCCCCGTCCTTGCCGGTCAATCCCACCGCCCGGCCACCATGGCGGCTGATGAGACTGACAATATCCTTGTTCACCAGTCCACCCAGCACCATTTCCACCACGTCCATGGTTTCGCTATCGGTCACACGCATACCGTCGACAAACCGGCTTTCCTTGCCAATCTTCTCCAGCAAGTGGCCAATCTGCGGCCCGCCACCGTGTACAACCACCGGGTTGATACCGACCAGACGCATCAATACGATATCGCGTGCAAAACCGCTTTTCAGTCGCTCATCCACCATGGCATTGCCGCCGTACTTAACCACAATGGTTTTACCGCGAAAACGGCGTATGTAAGGCAGCGCCTCACCCAGAACCCGGGCGACTTCGGTAGCTTTATCTGAACTAAGACTCATAATCAGAATGGAAGTGACAGGTTGGAATCCGCCTGCAACATGGCGCTGCGAAATTCATCCTGAATACGACTCATGGCGAGTTCATCGTCAGCTTCGAAACGCAGTACCAGACAGGGCATGGTATTGGAGGCGCGCACCAGCCCCCAACCATCATCAAACTCAACACGCAAACCGTCGACTGTCACCACACGGGCATTTTCAAAATGGGCGCCGTTGAGCAATTTTTCCATAAATACGTGGGGCTGGCCTTCGAGCATCGGAACATCCAGTTCCGGCGTGTTCATGCTGTCCGGCAGCGCCGCAAAAATATCACTGGAGTTGCGCGTATCGTTGGCGAGTATCTCCAGCAGGCGGGCCGCTGAATATATGCCATCATCAAAACCGAACCAGCGCTCCTTGAAGTAAATATGGCCACTCATCTCACCGGCCAATAAAGCACCGGTTTCCTTCATCTTGGCCTTGATCAGGGAATGTCCGCTGGCCCACATCAGCCCTTCACCGCCATATTCGGCAATAACGTTGGCGACATGACGCGAACATTTCACATCGTAGATAATCTGTGCACCGGGATTGCGCGACAAGACGTCTATGGCGAGCAGCATCAACAGGCGATCCGGCCAGATAATTTCACCCTGTGAACTGACGATCACCATGCGGTCCCCATCACCATCAAATGCGATACCGAGTTCTGCGCCCTGCTCCTGTACCGCCTTGATCAACGCAGCGAGATTTTCTGTTTTACCGGGATCCGGATGGTGGTTCGGAAAGTTTCCGTCAATTTCACAGAACAGCTCGATCACTTCGCAACCAAGCGCGCGCAGCAATTTCGGCGCAGCCTCACCAGCCACGCCGTTACCACAGTCCACCACCAATTTAATGGGACGAACAAGCTGCACATCAGACTTAACACGCTCGATATAATCAGGCAGCACATCTATTTGTTCCACACCGCCTTCCCCGGTCAGCAAATCACCCGATTCGATACGCCGACGCAGCCCGTCTATGGCCTCGCCGGCCAGCGTTTCTCCAGCCAATACGATTTTGAAACCGTTATATTCCGACGGGTTGTGGCTGCCGGTAACCATAACACCGGAGTTGATATCCAGATGCTCGGTGGCAAAGTAGAGTACCGGTGTGGGAACCTGCCCAAGATCCTTGACATCGCGCCCTGTCGCTTTCAGGCCACGAATCATGGCAGCGGCCAGATCCGGGCTCGATAAACGCCCGTCACACCCCACCAATACTGCCTGCTCACCGCGATAGTAGGCCTCACTGCCTATGGCCCGTCCGATTTCATAGGCAATATCCTCTGTCAGTGTATCGCCGACAACACCGCGAATATCGTAGGCTCGGAAAATACCGGGATCCAGCGTGTTTTCTTCGACATCAACCCTGGAGATATCCAGCGCGCTGTTATCGAACAGCAGATCGGCTTCGACCTCATCCACAACATTCCGATCCTCGGTATTCGCTGCATCCTGGGCCCGGCCAGTCGTACCAGCCATGTCTGAAATCGGGCGTTCGACAGCCGAACTGGCTGTGCGCGTCATCAATTCAATGGTGTCATGCATCTCGGCCAGTGTATTCGGATACTCCGACTTAAGCCGGTCATCGCGCATATCCTTCACGATCGCTAACAGCGTTGCCTGATCATTACGCAAAGCCAGGCCCAGCCTGCGGAACACAAACCAGACAACACCCAGTAACAACAGTGCCGCAGCAACCGTGGCAATGCCCGCTGTAGTCAGCAACACACCACCGCTTGCCCGACGCGGATCAGATGGCCAGTAAGCCACGCGCCAGCGACTGCCGGTGACAACAAGCTGGCTGTCTGCCGACCCTTGCCTGAATTGAGCAGCGCCGTGACTGCCCAGCACCAGCGGGACGTTCCCAGCCCATTGCTGGAGCTCTACATAGCCATCCGCCTGGCCGCGATTCAGCTGTTCCTGTAGCAACTGAAGCGGAAAACTTACCATTAAGTTGCCTGCAATATGCTGGCCGGAAGGATCAGGAATCCGCCGTACCAGGCTGACATGTTCTTGTTCTGTCCCGGACATATGCACTTCCAGGGGTGGCGGAGTGTCCTTGGTTTCTGACTGCCTCAGCAGGTCCAGAGCGGCATAACTGATCGGGGGACTGGCTTGCAGATCCACCGCCTCGATTCCAGCTGGTAACAGTTGCACCCGAATAGACGAAGGAAACAGATAAGTCAGCGACTCTGCTTTGTCAGCGATGTCCTGCTCGGAGGCGTCCACCATGAGACGTCCGAGCTGCGGGTCTTTGCTGACCCGATCAGCGGTCGCAGCCTGGTGGTCCACCCATTGGCGATAACCACTGGCAAACAGCTCGGCCTCCAAATCAGACTGCTTCTGTGCAGCCGCTTTGAGTTGCAGCACCGTTTGCAAGTACACAATAACGGGTGGAAGCGCAATTAACAGCGCAGCCACAACCAGCAGCAGGATCATCTGACTGCGCAGACTCAAGCGGCTGACAGGTGTAGCAGCAGAAGATTTTCTGGCAGGTTTGGCTTTAGCCTGTGTCTCTTTACCCGAGCCGAAAGGTAATTTCATCACACTCCCTGAGTAGCGCTGCTTAGTAAATCCTAGGCTCGTCCGGTATGACCGAATCCACCCGCTCCTCGATTACTATCGGCAAAATCTTCAACAACTTCAAACCCGGCACGTACCACCGGCACAAAAATCATCTGCGCAATGCGTTCCCCGGGCTCAATGGTAAAAGGCGCGCTGCCGCGATTCCAGCACGACACGTAAAGTTGCCCCTGATAATCAGAGTCAATAAGCCCGACCAGGTTGCCCAGTACAATGCCGTGCTTGTGACCCAGGCCGGATCGCGGCAACAGCACAGCGGCCAGACCCGGGTCGGAAATATGAATGGCGACCCCGGTTGGCAACAACTCGGTCTGGCCCGGTTGCAGATTCAGGGCCTGATCCAGACAGGCGCGCAAATCCATGCCCGCTGAACCGTCAGTCGCATAATCCGGTAAGGGATATTCCCTGCCAATTCGGGGATCGAGAATTTTAAGCTGAATGCTTTGCATGGTACTCCGAAGATATCTGCTTATTGGACCGTTGTGGATACAAGCTGGCGACTTTTTCGATCAACTGATGCGCCAGACGGGCCTTGGAATCTTTTGGCAGCCAGCACGTGCCGCCCTCCCAGACCAGTAACAATTCATTGTCGTCGCTTTCAAACCCCCGCCCATTGCCAACCCGGTTGGCGGCGATCAATTCGACACCCTTGCGCAGGCGTTTTTTCTGCGCGTGCTGTTCCAACTGCTCGGTTTCTGCGGCAAAACCAACGCAGAATGGCCGGTGATCCAGCGCCGCAACCGTCGCCAGGATATCCGTTACCGGTTCCAGCTGCAGTGAGGTGTCAGCCACCGGCTTTTTGATTTTTTGCTGCGCCGGCTTGGCCGGCCGGTAGTCTGCAACTGCCGCGGTTGCTATGAACAGATCACAATCCGTTATCCTCTCCAGGACAGCTTCAAGCATTTCCTGGCCAGACTCGACCCTCACTCGCTGCACTCCAGGCGGCACATCGAGCAGCACCGGACCGCTGACAAGTTCGACACTGGCACCGGCTTCCCGCGCCGCCCGGGCGATGGCGTAACCCATTTTCCCGCTACTGCGATTGCTGAGAAAACGAACTGGATCAATGGGTTCTCGGGTCGGCCCGGCAGTCACCACGACTTTCAAACCGGCCAGCCGCGCACTGCAAAACGCATCAGACAAGGCCTGCAACAAGGCCTGCGGTTCCAGCATGCGTCCCGGCCCCACCTCTCCACAGGCCTGCTCACCGTCAGCCGGGCCGCATATCTGCACGCCACGCCTGCGCAACAGCTCGACGTTATCCCGGGTGGCCGCGTGCCGCCACATCGCCTGGTTCATGGCCGGCGCCACCATCAGCGGCGCCTCACTGGCCAGACAGACCGCCGCCAGCAGATCATCAGCCCGCCCGTGTGCCAGGCGTGCGAGGCTATCCGCGGTCGCCGGTGCAATCAGAATTCGGTCAGCCCAGCGTGCCAGCTCGATGTGGTCCATGCCGGTCCTGTCGTCAGACCAGTCGCTGAGCACCGGTTCCCCGGTCAGCGCCTGAAAAGTCCGAGCGGTGATAAACTCTGATGCCGCCGCGGTCATAACCACTCTTACCCGGGCGCCGTCAGCGCGCAGACGGCGAACCAGCTCAGCACTTTTGTAGGCGGCAATCCCACCGCAAACACCGAGCAGAATCCGCTTTTGAGAAAGGTTATTCATTGCCAGGAAGTGTACCAGAACCGGCCCGAGCGGAAAGGGATGCTGAAAAATACGGACTCGCGCTTTACACGGCTATGTCGGCGTTACATGATGCAGTTTCCCTGGCGGGATCAACGGATTGATCCCGCCAGGGGCCTGGCAAACAAAACGCCGAACAAGGAGGTTACCCATGGCGATCAGCGACTGGCCAGAGGCAGAACGCCCTCGCGAAAAGTTATTGTCTCTTGGGCCGCAGGCCCTTTCCGATGCCGAATTACTGGCGATCTTTCTGCGCACCGGCATTGCGGGTTGCAATGCTGTCGAACTGGCACGCCGACTGGTGCATGAATATGGCGGCCTGCGCAAGCTGCTACAGGCCGATCGAAAGACTTTTTGCACCACCAAGGGACTTGGCAACGCCAAGTATGCCCAGTTACAGGCCGTACTTGAGCTGGCCCGGCGTCACCTGGCTGAAAACCTGATGCGCAGCGACGCGCTGAAAAACCCCGCTGAAACCCGGCGCTACCTGACAGCCCGGCTACGCGACTATCCGTATGAGGTCTTCGCCTGCCTGTTCCTGGACAGCCGCCACCGCGTCATCAGCTATGAGGAACTGTTCCGGGGGACCATCGATGGTGCCAGTGTACATCCGCGCGAAGTGGTACGGCGCGCTCTGCAGCACAATGCGGCGGCCGTGATCCTGGCTCATAACCACCCCTCGGGCGTCGCGGAACCCAGCGATGCCGACCGGCGCATTACCGTGCGGCTGAAAGATGCACTGGCGCTGGTCGATATACGGGTGCTCGATCACGTCATCATCGGCGATCAGCTTGCAACCTCGCTCGCCGAACGGGGTCTTATTTAACCTATTGTTTTTACAGTTTTTTATATGGCCTGTAACGGTAAGCAATGCGGGGGCTGACGCAGACTAGCGGCAGCCGCCACTTGTCGGCGCGCGCGCGCTCTGGTATAAAGCGCGGTTCTCGT
>JAUXDG010000220.1 GCA_030618475.1 Gammaproteobacteria bacterium
ACAGCAAGCCGCAACTGCCCGACAGTCTGCCCCATTTCCTCTGCTATTTTCTGCGCCAGCAGCGGGGTGTTTTCTATAATGCTGTTGAATTCTTCTGCTCTGACGATTCCGCCCGCCATTGCCTGCGAGAATTGACGGAGCGCGTTGTTTAGCGCCTCCTGACTGCTCCCGCCGAGGATGCCAAGTTGCTGGACCGCCTCGGACAACTTCAAAACGTCATCGCTGGATTTGCCGAGTGATTTAGCTGCAATGCTCAGGTTTTGAAACAGCGCCACACTCTCGCCCAGCGCCACACCATTTCGCTGCGATATTTCAAAAAGACGCTGGCTGACCTCGGCATAGTTGCCAGTCTCTTTTGTCGCCGTTTTAATCCGCTGGTCGAGGGTTGTAAACGCATCGGCCTGCATCAAGATGCTGCGAGCCATCCCGACAGAGAAATAGGCGCCGGCCGCGATGGCCAGTTGATTAAAGCCCTGGGAGATTTTCGCCAGCCCGCGCTTTTGGCGCTTCTCGAAGCGGCCAAGCTGTTTGCTGACCTTTTCCAGACCTTTCTGGTATTTCGCTGTCTCTGTCTCAAGAACAACGCGGAGTTTGGCGAGATCATCGGCCATTAGGTTTTTTCGTCCCCAGTGAATTCAGTTTAGCGACAAACTCCAGGTCTTTCTTTTCCTGATCAGCCGCAGCGTCCAGATACATAAAGTCAGCGGTCGATAGCTGTGAGCTTTTGCCGCAGTTGACGTTGAACATCAGCGCCGTGAGCTGCGCGAAATGCCAGTTATCGCGCCACTGCCCGAATGGCTCAATAGCGTAATATGCCATCCATTCGGTAAATTCCGCGCTGGTCATCGATGAATCGAGTTCGGAGACTGTGCGGCCCAAAGCAAGCGCCAACCTGAACGCAAACAAACGCTCCGGCCGCTGTCTCAGTTTTTTCCTGCATCCTCGCCGGAATCGCCCAACATGCCGGAAATACGAAAAACCGCCTCCGTTATTTCCTCTGCGACACCGGGTGAAACGCTCAGCAATTCATCATCCGAGCAGTCGGCAAGAAATGGCACACAAGACCGCATGATCAACAAGCCAATATCCACAGACTTGCCGGCACTGGTGAGAGCCATAAGCTCCCCCCTGGCCTTTAGATCAAGCTCCACAATTTCAACATCACCACCAAGCGACTCAATGGTTACGGTTTCCCTCGCCAGCTTGCTAGCATTCAGAAAATCAGCCTTTGAGTTGATCATGTGATGGTAATATCCCCGCTGACCTTCATCGAGAATTCGATGCGGTTCTGGTCGCTGGTTGACGGAACAATGTTCCAGCTCTGCGCCGCAGCAGTAAACGTATAGACCGCCGCAGTGGCGTCATAGGTCATTATAACAGCAACAGACGAACCGGCATCAACAGACGCAATCAGCGCAGCCTGAGCGGTGGCCGTGTCAATATAGTTGCACTCGACACTGATTTCTGACCCGTCAGCAAGCCCGGGAATATATTCCTTTGTGCCTGCCGGGGAATCAAAGTTCGTTACCTCGATGGTGTCGTTCGTTTTACCCAATCCGCTAACGCTTAAAACTTCCTCAAGGTTCGCGGCGTCAGTTGATACCGTCCACTTACCGATAGTCGCTGCCGTTGCCATTTTTTGCTCCTGCGCTCTTGCGCTGTTGTATTACAAATTGATAATTTACGGCTGTCCGTACCAAACCGACAGCCTAATGGCCACCCGGTAAAGTTTTGTGTCGTCCTCGAACAGGTCTTGTTCATCATCGAGGTCTATCTGGTCCGCCTGGTGATCGCCAAAAACACCCACATAGCCCTCAAGCTCTGCCCTGACCGTCTCGGCAAGCGCTTTCACCGCGTTATATGTGGTTGAATAGCAATCAATGTAAAACCGCGCCCGGGACATCGATCCAAACCCATCCAGCAAAAGCTGACGGCGGTCATTTTGCAGCGCGTAGACAATGGCCGGGTCACCGTGGCCATCTGCCAATTTGAGCGGCTTAATCTCTGTGGTAATCGCCGTAATGGCTGAATTAGCGAGCAGGAACTTGGCGAGGCTTTTGGTGATCACTTCTTTTTCCTTGCCTTATCGATCTGGGCCTTCAGTTTTTTCTTGAGCAGCAGCGTTACCTGGTCCTGCCGCTCATCCATGGCAGGCGTCAACCAGGGGCGCCGGGGCATTCGCGATGTTCCGATCTCGAGGAACTGCGTGCCGTAAAATGCCTCACGCTTCACCCCAACACGCGCCCATGCTGTTTTTTTGTCCCTGGACAGCCGGCTGCGGCGAATGACTGACCGGCGCAGGAATCCCGGGAATACGACCCGTCCCTTGTATGTCTTGTGGGTAGTGGTGCCCTCCGGGGCACTGGACCGGGCCTGCTGCAATACCGGCAACATGGCGGCGTTTGTCGCTTGTCTCAGCGCCTTGCCGCCAACAGCAGGCCCGAGAGCTGCCAGCTTCCGCTGTAATTCTTTAAGTCCTTTGATTTTTTCAGCCATCACGCTCACACATCAGGACCAGCTCACGGTTTTTCTCTGACGGGTTTATTACCGCCTTGATGTCGTAAATCACTGTGCCATGCTCAGCCCTGTCACTCGGCTTTAGCGTCGATAGTACCGCGTCATATCGCACTCGAATCCTGGTCGTCACCTCGGTATTCTCACCGCTTTTGGCGAAATACTCCTTTCCGTTCAGCGGTTCCACGGCCGCCCGGCACGTGCCGATCTCTGTCCAGGTTTGCACCTGCTCACCATAATCATTTGTTGCACCCGTCAGTCGCTTAAACACGACAATATGCCGCAGCCTGCCAGCCCTCATCAGAAATCAATCCGGTACTGGGTTAAAAACGAATCAACGCCCAGCGGCACATCGTGTATCTCAACAGGCGACGATGATTCGCGGTTTTCGTACAGATGCCCGGTCAGCAAGTACAGCGCCGCCTTTATCCCGTCTGGAACCGCCGCGGCATCAGCATACCCACAGGTCACCTCGACCCTGACAAGGTTGTAATCGTCGCCAAGGTCGGGCCATGACACCCCCGGGGCCGGTCGGATCAGCGCGGGATATGCCTGCGCATCAACCTGATACTGGTCGGCAGCGAGCGTTTGCTCGTCCCCAGCATCATCGGTGTATTTGATAACAACAGACTGCAATGGTCGGAACGGCAACTCGAAACAGGCCGGCCAAGCGTCAAAATAAGCCGTCCATACCTGCGCCATCAACTGCCTGCCGGTGTAATTCTCCGCGTAATCAGCCGCTTGCGAGACATACAGATCAATCAGCGCGTCATCGTCGGAATGCTCAACAACAGCATGGGCCTTTGCCTCGGCTGTTGATATCGGCGCAGTCGTCGGGTCAGTCGTGCGGGCGAATTTCATCAGTCATTTACCGCCGTCTCGGGCTTTGGCTTTACTGCCCGCTTGCGTGTAGTCTTCACCGGCTCAGCAACACCAGCAGCACACCACCGCGCCATCTCTTTAGGATCGCCCTCGTACTCATCACCAGGGCGCAAACTAATCTCGGGGCCAACAATCCCCTGTAATGCTCGAACTTTCATTTTAGCCATAAGAAATCAGGGGGCCGCTACCGACCCCCGTCCCTTGGTTACGATGCTGGATGCAGCAGTGCGGCAATTCCGCCCTGGTCCATGATCTTGCTATCGGTGCGAGCGAAGGCCAAAAACCCGACCTGCCCATACTCGGCATACCGCTCGACAAGACGCAGCATATTGACAGCCATAACCATCCGAATGGTAAAGCTGTCCAGATCACCGAAGACAACAGACCGATTACTAGCACCAATCGCGTCCATACCCTGGTCAATCTGGAAGCCCCACCCGTTGATGGTGGCGGGCGCCGCATCGGCAACGCTCGGCAACCACAGCGGACGACCATCACTATCGACAATCGCTTTCAGCGCCTTCAAGGTCCCATCGTTAAACAGGTACTTGCACGCGCCTCCAACCCGATAAGCCGGGTCCACATCATGCTCAAGGTTCAGCATGTCAGCGAACGTAATCGCTGCAACGCCGGCTGCGGCCTGGGTGTTTGACGCACCAGCCGCGATACCCTGGGGCTGGGATGAGTTGGTGCCGGTGCAGTAATACGCACTGGCCGCCCGCCCGATCCGCTTGCCCATGATGTTGGCCAGGTAGCCTTCCAGGTCAACTTCGTTATCCTGAAGCAACTCAAGCGAAACTCGAACAATCTTCGAGCTGAACTTGTACGCCTTCAGGGTTGCTACTCCGAAGCTCGGATCTTGCGATGCCGCCGCAGCATTCTCAGCCAGCAACTCGCCAACATTCGTGGTGTCGTTGTTGGTCGGGAAAGGCAGGTCATTACCTGTCCCGGTGTTCAACACGTTACAGCTGTTGATAACACCACCAAACTGCTTCATGGTCTCGATAATGCGACCACCAAAGCCTTCGGGGACTGTGTAACCACCAGCCGAGTCAGTGCCAACGCCCAGGGCGCGGATTTCCTCGGGAGACATCTCTGCCTTACCACCACGCATGACGGCCCGCTCTTCCGGGGTCAGGTCTGCAGCGCCGTGACGCATCCAGGCCCGGTGCGCCTGCTCATAGGTGAGCTCGTCGTCTTCTTCCAGCTCCCGGGACTGGCGACCTTCGGGCGGCAGCTTTTTGCTAGGCGCCTGAATTTCGTCAAACTCGCCCAGAGACTTAGCGCGCTCGATGCGGCCATCCATCTCACCAATATCGGTGGT
>JAUXDG010000201.1 GCA_030618475.1 Gammaproteobacteria bacterium
ACCCACAGCGCATTATTGCGTTTGGGTTTAGCTTTATCCTTCTTACGGATGGCGTGGGTATGACCTTCCACACAAAAACCCGTGAAGAAGTTAATACCTTCGACATGAATACCCTGATCCTGGATGACTTTTGCAGCCAGCAGGGAATCAAGACCACCGGAAATCAGGGCGGCGGCTTTGCGTGTCTCTGTCATTGACCTGTGAAAAAATTAACCGTGGAGGCGTATTCTAGCGCAATCCGCGGCTTGCATAGCTAGGCGATTGGCAGGGGATTTGCTGGTTAATGACGGTGCTTGCGGTGCAGAGGGTGACTGACCGGAAGCGAATCGGTGGTTTCGCTAAGGGTGCGTAATGCTGACTGACTGCCGGTGTCAGCCCACAGCTCCGCGGCAGCCAGTGGTTGGAGCACGGCTTCACCCGACAGGCCCCGCATCGCCTGTAACACGTCCATAATAGCGACAAAGGCCTCTGCCAGACGGCCATACAGACGGTCGCTATGATGATCAACCCGGGATGCCAGCTGATCGTAGGCAGCCTGGCCAATGCCCACGAAATAACTCACCTTGACCAGGCGGCGTTCAGCAAGTTGCGGAAAAAGCCCGGAAAAAAGA
This sequence comes from Gammaproteobacteria bacterium, assembly GCA_030618475.1. Taxonomy (GTDB): domain Bacteria; phylum Pseudomonadota; class Gammaproteobacteria; order DSM-19610; family DSM-19610; genus Thiogranum. Next base: position 612 of record JAUXDG010000201.1, read on the forward strand.
AGACATTGGTCGCCAACATCGCGTAATTGCAGGGTTATTTGTCCAGTTTCCTGCTGTGCCCGCAAGAATTCCAGCGCCATCACCCTGCCCGCCAGATCGGGCCGTTCGGCAAACCGCATCAAAAGAAAAACCAGATACGATTCAAGTGATTCATCAAGGTTACACTGACAGGCAGCCTGCGCCTCGTTGACCAGCGCATGCCATTGGGCGACATCGGTCGGTTGTAGCACCAGTGGTTTCATTGTAATACCTCGGCATCCATCCCTTCATTCTGTTTATCGGCCAATAAATTATACTTCTTAATGGCGTTAGCCTACATCCTTCAGGCTGCTCAAGCTATACTGCGCGCCTTTGATAATTTCTCGAACATTTATTTTGACGGCCTCAAACACATCCAACGCTTCAACTTTTCAGGGACTGATTCTGGCGCTGCAGGATTATTGGTCACGGCAGGGCTGTGTCCTGCTGCAACCCTACGATATGGAAGTCGGTGCAGGGACCTTTCACCCCGCGACCTTTCTGCGCTCCATCGGCCCGGAACCCTGGCGAACGGCCTATGTTCAGCCATCGAGACGGCCCACTGACGGGCGTTACGGCGAAAATCCAAACCGCCTTCAACACTACTACCAGTTCCAGGTTCTGCTGAAACCCAGCCCTGACAATTTTCAGGAACTGTACCTCGATTCCCTGAAGGAACTGGGTCTCGATCCGCTGGTGCACGACATCCGCTTTGTCGAGGACAACTGGGAATCGCCAACCCTGGGTGCCTGGGGACTGGGTTGGGAAGTCTGGTTGAACGGCATGGAAGTCACCCAGTTCACCTATTTTCAGCAGGTGGGTGGCCTGGATTGCAAACCTGTCAGTGGCGAAATCACCTATGGCCTTGAGCGTATCGCCATGTATCTGCAAGGTGTGGAGAGTGTGTTTGATCTGCTGTGGGCGGATGGCCCCCAGGGCAAGGTCCTGTACGGTGATGTGTTTCACCAGAATGAAGTGGAAATGTCTGCCTATAATTTTGAACATGCAAACACCGAGGAATTGTTCCACTGGTTTGATGTTTGCGAAAAGGACAGTCAATCGCTGATCGAAGCCGGTTTGCCGCTACCCGCCTATGAACTCATGTTGAAAGCATCGCACACCTTTAACCTGCTGGATGCACGCAGCGCCATTTCTGTCACAGAACGTCAACGCTTCATCCTGCGGGTGCGCACACTGGCCAGAGATGTGGCTAAAGCCTATTACCAGCGGCGCGAATCACTGGGCTTTCCGATGCTGCTGCAGGAAGTCCGGTCATGACTGAGAAACGCGATCTGCTGGTGGAAATAGGAACAGAAGAGTTACCGCCGAAAGCCTTGCGTCGATTGTCCAATGCCTTTGCCGATGGTATGAGTAAGGGTCTCGATGCCGCGGCCCTGAAACCCTCGAAGGTCTACACTTATGCGTCTCCACGCCGCCTGGCGCTGTTAATCAAGGGGCTGCCGCTAACTCAGCAGGACCGCGAAACGGTCCGACGTGGTCCGGCACTGTCAGCCGCATTCGATGACGACGGTTGCCCCACACCGGCGGCCCTGGGTTTCGCCAGATCCTGCGCTGTCGAAGTCGAACAGCTTGACCAGTTGGAGACGAAGAAAGGCAGCTGGCTTTCATTCCGCGCTATAGAGAAAGGCAAACCGGTTACTGAACTGATTCCGGATATGCTGCAAAAATCGCTGGCCAGCTTGCCGATTCCCAAACGTATGCGTTGGGGTGATCGCGACTATGAGTTTGTTCGTCCGGTACACTGGGTCGTACTTCTGTTCGGTGATGAGGTCATAGACGCCGATATATTCGGCATAAAGGCTGGCCGTTATACACAGGGTCACCGCTTCCATCATCCACAGCCGATTTATATCGGCGAACCCGAGGCCTATCTGCCGTTACTGGAAACTGAAGGCCGTGTTCTGGCCGATTTCGCAACCCGTCGGGAGGCGATTCGTGCGCAAGTCCTGGAGCAGGCGAAACAGCTGAATGGCCGCGCCGTCATCGACGATGAACTGCTGGATGAAGTCACCGGTCTGGTTGAATGGCCGGTAGCGCTATCGGGGCGATTCGATAAGCAATTCCTGGAGGTACCACCGGAAGCACTGGTTTCCAGCATGCAGGATCACCAGAAATACTTTCCCGTCATGGATGAAAACGACAAGCTGCTGCCGTATTTCATAGCCATTGCCAACCTGGACAGTAAAGATCCACAACAGATACTGGCCGGTAATGAACGTGTCATACGCCCGCGTCTGGCTGACGCCGCTTTTTTCTGGAATCAGGATTGCAAACAGCCACTGGAAAAGCACATTGACGGTTTACGCAGCATGGTTTACCAGAAAAAACTCGGTAGCCTGTTCGACAAACAGGAACGTGTTGCAAAGCTGGCCGCTGAAATCGCTGTGCAAGTTGGCGGCAAACGCTCTCACGCCGAAACAGCCGCCCGTTTATGCAAGTGTGATCTGCTCACCAGCATGGTGTATGAATTTCCTGATCTGCAAGGCATCATGGGGCACTACTACGCCAGTCACGACGGCGAAGCGGACGCTGTGGCCACTGCCATAGAGGAACATTATCGTCCGCGCTTTGCCGGTGATGAGCTGCCGGACAGTGTCACCGGGCAAGCGCTGGCGCTCGCCGACCGGCTCGACAGTCTGGTCGGTATCTTTGCGATTGGGCAACAACCCAGCGGCGATAAGGACCCCTTCGCGCTGCGCCGCGCCGCGCTGGGTGTGGTACGTATCTGTATCGAGAAAGAACTGGATATTGATCTCGAGGCGCTGTTACACACCGCTGCAGAGGCGTTCGATAGCTCGGTGAATGCCGCAACAGTGACCGAAGATATTTTTGGCTATGTGATGGATCGCCTGCGTGCTTACTACCAGGAGTCCGGTGTCGAGGTCGACCTGATCGATGCCGTGCTGGCGACACGACCGACCCGCTTACTGGATTTTCACCGGCGTATTCAGGCCTGCCGGGTTTTCCGCCAGTTGCCGGAAGCGGAAAGTCTGGCGGCTGCCAACAAACGTATCGGTAACATCCTTAAGAAGACCGATCAAATCATACCGGGGAAAGTCGATGTTGACCGTCTTGTTGACGATGCCGAAAAACTGCTGGCCGAACAACTCGACAACATGAGTACCGCCGTGCTTCCTTTAATGGAAGCGGGTGATTACACACCGGCGCTCAAACAGCTGGCCGGTTTGCGCGAAAACGTTGATGCCTTCTTCGACCAGGTTATGGTGATGGTCGATGACGATGCATTACGCGCCAACAGACTCTCGCTGTTACAGAACCTCAGTAAGCTGTTCCTCCGGGTTGCTGATCTTTCACGTTTACAGAGCTGAGGCGTTTATGTCTGAGCGGGACTCCTATCAGGCTATGCTGGATGCCGTACAAGCCTTCCATGACAAACACGACTTCAAGAATACCGGTGGCGAAGAGATGACCTACCGGCTGTCGCTGATGTCCGAAGAACTTGGCGAAATTTCGTCCTGCATCACCAAAGGGAAAAGCCGGGAAAACCTCGCAGAGGAAGTGGCTGACCTGTTCATTCTGCTGGTCGGTACCGCGATAGCCGCTGATTTTGATTTGCGCGAAGCTTTCTGGAAAAAAATGGACACGTTAATGCAACGTGATTCGCGTATGGTCAATGGCCGCATTCGAGTATCCGAATTCAGGAATATGGATAAATAAATAGAGTTATCACTATTTATAGCTCATTAGCTAATATTAATGTCTTACCCAATTATCGCCATTCGTATAACTATACTGAAAACCATATAATAATTATTAGTCATTGTTTATTAAAGATATATTTAGATTTCAGGGTAACAGTAGCGGGTAGCTCTGGAGCGGAACTGATGTGGAGGTTTTCTGACTTTGAATGAAGATAAGCTGCAAGCAGGGACAGTTTCCTTATACCTTCGCTCTCTCATTTTCTGGATTGTTTTCGCATTTCTCATCGTGACATTTACGACACTGCTGGTGTTGAGTTTCCCTTTCCCGTTGGAAAAACGTTTCGTGCTCACCCGCGCGTGGTCAAGATCGGTGCTGTGGTGGCTGAAGGTGACCTGCAATCTCCGCTATGAAATCAAGGGGACTGAAAACATTCCGGACACGCCGGGCATTATTTTTTCCAAACACCAGTCTACCTGGGAAACTACGTCGCTCAATCTCTGGTTTGCAGCCCAGTCATGGGTCGTAAAACGTGAACTGCTCTGGGTACCCGTGTTTGGCTGGGCGGTCTATATGATGGATCCAATTGCCTTGAACCGCGGCGCCGGCAAACAGGCCGTTGATCAGCTGGTTCGACAGGGCCGCGAACGGCTGGAAAAGGGCCGCTGGATCATTGTATTTCCAGAGGGCACGCGTATTGCGTCTGGCAAGACGGGTCGCTATCGGATCGGTGGTGCGATATTGGCAGAACGTACCGGTTATTCCGTAACACCGATTGCCCACAATGCCGGTGAATACTGGCCAAGAAGAAAATTTATAAAACACCCCGGCGTGATACAGATTCGTATCGGACCCTCTATAGAGACAAAAAACAAATCAGCGCAACAGATTCTTGCCGAAGCGAAACAGTGGATAGAAACCGAGATGGCCGCGATTACAACACTTAAAGACCATCAATACGGTTAGAACGCGGACACTCCATCATAAGTTGACGCCTGAACAGGCAGTTCTCACAGTCCTTAGTAAGGCGTGGCGCAAGAGCTGCCATAAGCTTTCGGGACCGTCGGCCGCATGGACGCGGCCGTCGAGCGTACGGGGATGTATTCACAAGGTGAATTGCGTAGCAAGAGAGGGCCCTCCAGAGGAGCCTCTCGGAAT
>JAUXDG010000098.1 GCA_030618475.1 Gammaproteobacteria bacterium
TTCAAGGGGTCAGAGTACTTGAAATCCTCTCTAAATAATTTCTAGAGGATTTCAAGTACTCTGACCCCTTGAAAACTTGGTGGTTCTCTCGGTTGTCAATTCCGCGCGCACCTGTTCCGCCGTGTGTATCGCTTCATCCAGTTCTGCGGCAAGACAATTAAAGTGGCCCATTTTGCGGCCGACACGTGCCTGCTGTTTTCCATACAGGTGCAGCTTGGTTTGCGGATGGTTGAACAGCTGCCCCCAGGGTGGCGGTGTGCCTTCAGCCCACCAGTCACCAAGAATGTTGACCATCACCACCGGTGACAGCAGGGCGGTTGAGCCCGGTGGCAGGCCGCACAGGGTGCGTACCTGTTGTTCAAACTGCGAATTCAGGCAGGCGTCAAGCGTATAGTGTCCGCTGTTATGCGGGCGTGGCGCCATTTCATTAATCAGCAATTTCCCGTTTGCGGTGAGGAAAAATTCAACGGCCAGTACGCCGCAGTACTGCATGGCATCCGCCAGCTTTCGCGCCATGCGTTCGGCCTGTGCGGCAAGCTCATTGGAAACGCGTGCCGGTACGCAGCTGGTATCCAGAATGCCATTGACGTGAGTGTTTTCAGCGACCGGGAATAGCGCGGTTTCACCGGTGACGCTGCGGGCAAGAATTACGGACAGTTCAAGCTCCAGCTGTACACGTTCTTCAAGCACACAGGGTGTTGCCCCTAATCGTTGAAAACCCTGCCGGGCTTCATCCGGATTGCTGACCGCCAGCTGGCCCTTGCCGTCGTAACCCAGCTGGGCCGTTTTTAACAGCGCGGGCATCTCGAGCTGTTGACAGGCGTCGGCCAGGTCATCTTCTTTGCGGATGGCAACAAACGGGGCTGTGGCCAGCCCCTGCTCGCGGATAAAGGTTTTCTCCAGGATGCGGTCACGGGCAATGGCGACGGCTCTGGAAGCGGGCCGGACCGGTACCCGGGACTCCAGAAACTGCAGCGTTTCTGCCGGGACATTTTCGAATTCGGTGGTAATGGCCGCGCAGTTTTCACCCATGTCGGTGAGCGCCGCTTCATCGCGATATGCGGCTCGAAGATGGCGATCGGCGATGGCGCCTGCCGGGCTGCCCGGATCGGGATCGAGCACCCAGACCCGGTAACCCATGCTGCGTGCGGCAACGGTGAACATGCGTCCCAGCTGGCCGCCACCCAGCACGCCGAGGATCGAATCCGGCAGAATCACGATTGAGGGGGTAATGCCATATTCAGCGCCATTTCTGTTTGTTCGGCGCGGAACCGATCCAGTTTGCGGGCTATTTCTGCATCGTTGAGCGCCAGCAGGCTGACCGCAAACAGGGCGGCGTTGGCAGCACCGGCGGCGCCAATGGCAAAGGTGGCGACTGGCACCCCTTTGGGCATCTGCACAATGGACAGCAATGAATCCATGCCCTTCAGGTGTCGGGACTGAACCGGGACCCCCAAAACCGGGATGGTGGTTTTGGCCGCCAGCATACCCGGCAGATGTGCGGCACCGCCGGCACCGGCAATAATGCAGGCCAGGCCGCGATGGCGTGCGCTCGAGGCGTATTCAAACAGCAGATCGGGCGTTCGGTGTGCCGAGACGACACGCGCTTCGAAGTCGATGCCGAAGTGTTCCAGCTGCTCAGCTGCCGCCCGCATGACATCCCAGTCGCTGTTACTGCCCATTACCAAACCGACTTTTCTGGATCCCATGGTTTGCCCCGGCATTGAAGAAAACGCGCATTGTACCATTGCAGCCAACGCCCGCCACCTGTGCCGGGCGTGATCGGGCGCTGGGCATTCGCCGCGCGCACCCGACGCCGGTACAATGCGCGTCTGCTCCGGGAGCAAGTCCGCCACAACAGGATCCCTGCATGCTTGATGTACTGTTTGAGACCCATCTGCAAAGCCTGCCACTGCTGGCGCGCGGCAAGGTGCGCGATATTTACAGTGTGGGTGATGACCATCTCCTGATCGTGACCACTGACCGCTTGTCTGCCTTTGACGTGGTGCTTCCTGATCCGATTCCGGGCAAGGGGGCGGTACTCACTGCGGTCTCCAGTTTCTGGTTCGAGCGTACCCGTGCGCTGGTCCCTAACCATCTGGCTGATGTCACGCTCGAATCGGTATTGCCGGACCCGCGCGAACGCGAACAGGTGGAGGGCCGGGCCGTCGTTGTGCGTAAACTCAAGGCCTTGCCGGTGGAAGCGATTGTGCGGGGTTATCTGATCGGTTCCGGCTGGAAAGACTATCAGGCGAGCGGTGCGGTGTGTGGTATTCAATTGCCGGATGGGTTACAGCTGGCTGCTCAGCTGCCCGAGGCCATCTACACACCGTCCACCAAGGCAGAATTGGGTGACCATGATGTGAATATCGATTACGCACGGTCGGTAGACCTGCTGGGGGCCGACCTTGCCTCTCGGGTGCGTGATGTCAGTCTGCAGATTTATACCGAAGCGGCCCGTTACGCACGGCTGCGCGGCATCATTATTGCCGATACTAAATTTGAATTCGGGTTGGGTGATAATGACGGGCTGGTGCTGATCGATGAAGCGCTGACGCCCGATTCATCCCGTTTCTGGCCACAGGATGAATACCGGGCGGGCATCAGCCCACCCAGTTTCGACAAGCAGTTTGTGCGTGATTATCTGGAAACCCTGGACTGGGACAAAACCCCGCCTGGGCCAAAGTTGCCCGAGGATATTATTCAGCGAACCGCTGAAAAGTATCAGCAAGCCTTGCGGCGGCTGACCGGCAAGGGGCTTCCAACGATGTAGAGATGTCTTGACTGTGCGGAATCCCGCTTTCCTAAGCAGTGACAGCCAGCTTCGGGGTATCTGGGTCGGTTACGGCTGCGAGCGACTCGAGCGCCACCTGACGGGCTTTTCGAAGTCACCGTCGTTAAAGGGTTTTCTGGAAAACGCGGCTTTACAGTCCCGATCTGCGCGACCGGCAAAGCGAATCTGTGACTGAAATCATTAATATTCCTGCCGGATCGCCGATAAGTACCAAAGTTACGGGATCCGGTAGATCTGGTGAGACAGAGCCGGGGTATGGTTGCCCGGATAACCTATAATTGATAGCACCCAATTGGGGCAGTTGTAACAGGAGACACAGATCATGCGGATAATCTCAAAAAAACTGGCAAGTTACCTGGTGGCTGTCATGTTAACCATGAGCTCACTGGGCCTGCCAATGGCTGCCAACGCAGCTTCTTACGGTTATATGGCGGAGAGCACTGAGCCGACAGGCGGTGAAATGATGGCTGAAATACTGATGCGGCCGTTCATGCTGGTCGGCACTGTATTGACCACGGCAACCTTTATCATCATGTCGCCGTTCAGTGCCCTGGGCGGAAACTTTGGGGAATCCTTTGACAAACTCGTCAAAGAGCCCGCCGCCTATACCTTCACCCGGCCGCTCGGCGAACTGTAAACCCTGGCTGGACTGAGTGTGTCGAACGGGGCCTTCGGGCCCCGTTTTTCCAGGAGCCTAAGTCAGGCTCCTAGTGGGTGAATATCCAGAAATAACCACTGTTATAAAAAACGTGCAGCAGAACCGGTGCGGCCAGTTGGCCGCTACGGTCCTTGAAAAACCCGAATACCAGGGACGGGATAAATACCATGGCTGCTGCCAGCGGTGGATGGTTGATGAAGTGCAGGGCGGTAAACAGCAGGCTTGTCAGTATATTGGCATGACTCAGCGGGCCCAGCCTCCAGGGCTGCAGGTGCCGGTGCGCGAGCTCCTGCACAAAACCGCGGAAAATCCATTCTTCCACAATCGGATACAGCAGGGCCGGGTATAAAAAGTGAAGCGGTTCCCGTAGCGGCCAGCCGGCGTCCACTTCAGGTTGTGTGATCAGGTAGAGCGTCAGCCAGTACAGCAGGGCTGCAGCCATGGCAGCGAAAAACAGCGGATCCTGCCAGTAGCGCGCCTCGATCTTGTTCATGGACTCATCGTACGTGAAATCCGCTCTGCAGGCGAAATCCGCTACAATCCTGCGTCTGTCTTAAATGGGAGTGACGCAATGTACGGATTTAGTGTTCAGATGTCCTGTGGTTTCGATGAGGCGGTCGACAAGGTAACAGAAGCTTTGAAAACCGAAGGTTTCGGGGTGCTTACCGAGATTGATGTGAAAGCAACCCTGAAGGAAAAAATCGATGTGGATCGCAAGCCCTACAAAATTCTCGGTGCCTGTAATCCGAAGCTGGCCAATCAAGCGATCAACGCTGAACCGGATATCGGCTTGCTGTTGCCCTGTAACGTGGTGGTTCGTGAGGAAGATAATGGCTCGATAAACGTCGCGTTTATGGATCCCAATGCCGTCCTCAGCCTGGTCGAGAAAAGTGGTATCGAACAGCTGGCAGGCGAAGTTCGGACTAAGCTGGAGAGGGTTCGGGACCAGCTGACCTAATGCGCATCAGGCGGCTTTGCTGTGCGGCAGAATTGCCGCCCGTGCTTCCTCGAACTGGGCGTCCGCCTCTGCAATCACCGGTTCCATGATATCTATGGAAAGCCCTGTCATTTCCCAGGCACCGGCTTCCAGAGGAGCGGCCTGACTGGTACCACTGGCCGTACTGCGTGCCATGCCGGTGATAACATCGGCCAGGTGAATGGTTGCGGTCTCCATGCGGTAGCATTCCGCGGCTGATGGCTGGTGATGTCGCTGGGCAATTTCGACAAAACTTTCCGGCAGATTCCACGCCCGCATCAGTTCTGCACCGACTTCACCGTGGTGAAAACCAAAGATTTTCTGCTCGGTGACATGCAGGGGTATCGACTGCTCGATCGCCAGTTCCAGAGCTTGTCGGGACTTGACCGGTTGCTGCCGGTAGAGGATAAGCGCGCCGATATCGTGTAACAGCCCCATGACGAAACAACGTTCAGTATTAGGTGCGCGCAGATAGCGTGCCAGAATCCGGGCCACGACGGCGACATACAGGCCGTGCTCCCAGAACTTCTCCATATCGATAAGCTGATTGGGCAGTTTTGCGAAAACCTGTACGGTGCTGGAGCCGAGAATCAGGTCGGTCAGCTCCAGTGTGCCGATAATGGTAATGGCGCGCGATATGGTATCGATGTGCGAAGGGAAACCGTAAAAGGCACTGTTGACAATTTTCAGAAGCTTGACGGTCAGCGCCGGGTCTTTGCCAATGATTGCACCGAGATCAGACGCCGAGGTGTTGGGGTTGTTGAGCAATTCCATGGCTCTCATGACAACGGCGGGCAGCGAGGCCAGTACAAGCGTATCGTTAACCAGTTCTTTAGCATCAGTTGTCATTACGTCGTCTTCCGTGTTCCGGGGTTGACGTTACTGCTGGACGCTGTCCGGGCAATAAAAGCTACCGGTAACTGTCACTGACCCGAACAAACTGCATGTTGTACGGACCTTGGCGGGGTCTGTACGTATGCGTGGTTGCATTTCTAAGAGACTGATCTTACACCCATAAATATGTCGTTCAAGATAGATTTACAGAATCTGACGGGTCTGCCAGAATAAGTGTCATATTTTTGTCGTCATCGTTTCGGGGAGAATGATATGAAAACAGTTTTCGTAGCTTCCATCGCCAGCCTGCTGCTCGTCACTGCAACTACCGGCCTGGCCGGGGACGTTGCCGCCGGTAAATCCAAGGCAGCCAGCTGTAGTGGTTGCCACGGTGCCAACGGTATCAGTGCCAACCCGCTGTGGCCGAATCTGGCCGGCCAGAAAGAGGCCTACCTGGTGAAACAGTTAAAGGCGTTCCGCGATGGTGGCCGATCAGATCCAATGATGACGCCGATGGCCAAGCCGTTGAGCGGTGCTGATATTGAAAACCTGGCGGCTTATTTCTCAAGTCTTTAGTAAGCTCCCTGCCGTTTGCGGTGCGCATCGTGCGTGGAGCGGGTTATTGCTTGCGCAGCTGGTGAATGACAAACAGGCTAACGGTCAACAGGATTAAGGCCCCCGCCTGATGCGTGACGCCCAGTGCAACGGGTACGTGTAGCAGTAGTGTCGAGATCCCCAGCGACACCTGAGCGATGGCAACCAGCAATAGCACATGGATGCCGGTCCTCGCCGTGGCTGGTAACGGTCTTTTTCCTGTGTAAGCCCAGAACCCGACTACGGAAATCAGGGTCAGTGTAGCCAGCAAGCGATGATCGAACTGAACCGTGGCAATATTCTCAAACAGATTGCGCCATCCAGGTTGCAGTATCCAGCCGGCGGGTGGCAGCCACTGGTCGCCCATTTTGGGGAAAGTGTTGTAGGCGAATCCGGCTTTGAGGCCTGCAACAAAACCACCTGATACAATCGTTATTGCCGCCAGGGTGAATACCAACAGCGCGGCCTTTCTGCTACCACTCTGGCTGGTGTCGGATTTCTGCTGCGGGAGCAACAGCTCAAGTAACAGCCACAACAGATAACAGTAGATCAGCAGCGCCAGGGTCAGGTGAGCCGTGAGTCGGTATTGGCTGACGTGCGGCTGATCGATCAGTCCGCTTTTCACCATGTACCACCCCAGCAGTCCCTGTAAAGCGCCCAGCACAAAAGCAAACGCCAGCCGCGGGATGAGTCGTGGGGTCAGCATTCGGCGAACGAGAAAGTACAGGAATGGAAGCAGAAATACCGTGCCTATCGAGCGTCCCAGCAGGCGGTGGGTGAATTCAAACCAGTAGATTGATTTGAAGCCGCCCAGATCCATGCCAATATTGATTTTCTGGTATTCCGGCGAATCCCGGTATTTGGAAAAAACATCCTCCCATTGCTCCTGGTTGAGCGGTGGAACCACGCCGAATAGAGGGTCCCATTCGACCATTGATAATCCCGAGCCGGTCAGGCGCGTGGCTCCACCCAGGATCACCATGGCGAAGATCATGGCACAGCACAGCATCAACCAGGCAGACACCTGCCTGCGGGCTGAATCCTCTAGCTGTGCCGGATAGCGGGTCATAGTGTTTCCCTGGGAATGGTGCAGACGCTGCCATTATAGCGGATCTGCTTGCGCTATGTTGCCGGCTGAGACAACATGCTTGTATAGGGTTTAGCGGACCGTGCCCTGGCCAGGGCACTTACTGTTACAGGTTGCTTTCATGTTGCGTAAACTGTTGATACTGGTTGTTGTCACGGCGGTTTTCTGGCTCGCTGTCGATGTTCTGTTAAATGAACAGCGGCCATCGTCGCAACAGGATGGTGCCTTGCAGCTGCAGCTGGAACCCATTGTGCCGCACCCTGTAGAGAAGCAGTCAAGCCGTGTCGCTGACATCAGTGTGCATACGCAGGAAGAACTGGAGATACTGTTCGCCCGTGTTGAACAGTTGCTCGATCGTCCACGAACTGATAATGAGGCGGCGCTGGTTAACCTGGTGCTGCATGGTCCGGAAGTTGAGTTCTTCGCCATAAAAAACTACGGAAAATATAAAACGATTGTCGACCATGCAGCTAAACTGGCTGCTCTGGGCGCGGTAGATATCAGTATCTGTCAGACGCAGATGCGTAATCTTGGTATCGCGACTGATGAAGTGCCGTCGTTCTTGCGCCAAGTGCCGTTTGGACCCGGTGAGGTCGAGCGTCTGATCGAAAGCGGCTTTGTTTATATGTAGGCGGGGTACACTATAAGCGGCCATTTCTCTGCAGCCTGTTCAGCAGGGGTTCAATGCCGGGTGCCTGTATGAACAGGGAGAACAACACAACGCCGTAGGCGATCGATTGTACGGTCCACCAGCCTTCCAGTTCGAGCGGTAGAGATAGTGCCAGTGCCAGTGTCACAGCCCCGCGCAGTCCACCGACAGACATCATGATGCGATAGGCGTTCGTCACAGCCTGCTGGCCCGGAATGGCCGAAGTCAGGCCGCCCGCGATCCACACGCTCAGGGTTCGGGTGAGGATCGCTGCACCGATACCCAGCAGCATGGCCAGCCAGCGCTCTTCAAACATCAGCAGTGTTATGGTGGCGCCTGACAGCAGGAACAGGGAGCTGTTGGCGACCCAGCCAAGCTGGCTCCACCAGGCATTCACCTGCTGCAACTGCTCCGTTTTTAACTGACGCAGCGTATGACTGAGCAGTAAGCCGCAGCCAAGACACGCCATAACACCGGACACCTGCAGCTGGGTTTCCGCGATCAGGTAACTGCCATAGGCCGCCAGCAGGCTGACAACGACGGCCCGATCGAGCCAGCGAATGAGCAGGCCGGCGACAAAAGCGAACAGAAGGCCGACAGCCAGGCCACCCAGTGCAAGCTTCAGGAAAGCCATGCCGGCCTCCAGCAGTTCGATCTGCGGGTCGCTTGTCGTCGCAGCCGATAACAACAGCATGACCAAAACAATGGTGGTTGCATCGTTAAAGAGGCTTTCACCCTCCATGAGCGTGAGCAGGCGTTTGGGTACCGGCAGTCGCTTTGACAGCTCGCTGACGGCAACCGGGTCAGTGGCCGAGATCAGGGCGCCGCAGATGAGGGCTGAAATCCACGGGAAACCCTGCGGGTGGCCGATGCCAAAAAACAGCAGGGTGGCGCTGAGTAGCGTAGCCACCAGCAACAGTGGTAAGGACAACAACAGGATTGGAAGCAGATTGCGTAACAGCAGACGCGCGTCCATGCTGATGGCCGAGCCAAAAATGAGCGCGGGCAGGAATACAAAAAACACCAGGTCGTGGAAATGATGCCAGCGCAACCCGGTATCAATTCCCAGGCTGACGATCCATTGGGAACCCGCAAAGCCACCGGCGACCAGTGCCGCGCTCAGCGGAAGTCGAATCAGACGTGCTGCCGGTTCCAGTAACAATGCGGCCAGCAGCATGGCCATAAATAAAAGCACAACAGAACTTAGTGGCATGGTGCAACCGGTCCGGGTATTAATGAATAGACCGGCATAGTTGCCGCAGGTTCAACCTGGATTCCGCAGTTGAACGGCCTGGGAGCGGTCAACTGCGGAACCCAGGTTTCAAAGCAGTGTGGCGTGACTGACTCGCCCGTAGCGGTCCAGCGTTAGACACAGGCGGCCCTGGCACGGTATGCGAGCGGCGAC
>JAUXDG010000060.1 GCA_030618475.1 Gammaproteobacteria bacterium
ATACAGGGCAATACGCTGACCGCCGGTGACGTGCACCGTCTTGACATTGTATTTTTCCGCAGCGTCGGCAATGGCACGCAGTTCCTGCGGTGTGGTGCCACCACCCCACATGCGCGGGATCACCGAATAGCTGGCATCTTTCTGAATATTGGCGTGGGCGCGTTCGTTGATGAAACGCGACTGAGCGTCGTCGAGGTACTCGCCCGGCCACTGGCATAGCAGGTAGTAGTTGAGCGCCGGACGACACTTGCTGCAACCGTTATCTGTTTTCCACTCGAAGAACGCCTGCAGCGCGGGGATGGTCTTGAGTTTCTGTTCCTTCATGCCTGCGCGGATTTCATCGTGCGTGAATTCGGTACAGGTACACAGGGGTTTCCTGGCCGGTGATTCGGAATAATCGCCGCCCAGGGTATGTGACAGCAGCGCTTCGACCAGACCGGTGCAGGAACCGCAGGAACTGGAAGCTTTGGTATGGGCACGGACATCGTCCAGGGTGAACAGCTTTTCCCGGGTAATGGCGTTGACGATATCGCCTTTACACACCCCGTTACAGCCGCAGATCTCGGCCGTATCGGCCATGGCGGCGACCCGATTGTCGTCACCGTGGCCGGAGTCCCCGAGGTGGGCCTGACCGAACAGCAGCTTGTCGCGAAAATCCGAAATGTCGGTGCCGTCGCGCATCAACTCGAAGTACCAGGTGCCATCGATGGTGTCACCATACATCACCGCACCCTGAATTCTGTGGTCCTTGAGCACGACCTTCTTGTAGATGCCACGCCCCGGATCCTGTAACACCAGCTCTTCGGTAGTTTCATCACCGTGGAAGTCACCCGCCGAGAACAGGTCGATACCGGTGACTTTCAGTTTGGTGGAGGCAACCGATCCCTGGTAACGTGCGATGCCCATGTGAGCCAGGTGATTGGCGCAGACCTTGGCTTGTTCAAACAGAGGTGCGACCAGGCCGTAGGTCTCGCCACGGTGCTGTATGCATTCTCCCACCGAGTACACGCGAGGATCGAATGACTGCATAGTGTCGTTGACAACAATGCCCCGCTCACAATGCAGGCCGATTTTTTTGGCGAGATCGATATTCGGGCGGATACCCACCGCCATAACGACCAGGTCAGCCGGAAGTTCCAGACCATCCTTGAAGCGTATCCCCTCAACCTTATCCGTGCCGAGGATGGCTTCGGTCTGTGCTTCCATCAGAAACTTCATGCCGTTCTTTTCCAGCGACGCTTTTAACAAGGCACCGGCCGGCTTGTCGAGCTGACGTTCCATCAGGGTATCCATCAGGTGCACGACCGTCACGTCCATGCCCTGCTTCATCAAACCGTTGGCGGCCTCGAGGCCGAGCAGACCACCACCGATAACGACCGCTTTACCCCCTTGCTTCCTGGACGACTCCAGCATGGTATTGACATCGCTGATATCCCGGAACGAAATCACACTATCCAGCTCGTTGCCCGGAATCGGAATAATGAAAGGGTTGGAACCCGTGGCAATAATCAAACGATCGTAACTGGCTTCGCTACCGTCGGATGTGCGCACAATGCGCCGGGCGCGATTGACACCCTCGACCCACTCGCCCTTGTGCAGAGTGATGCCGTTATCTGCATACCACTGCTCATCGTTAAGCATGATTTCATCAATGGTCTTTTCGCCGGCGAGCACTGGCGAAAGCAGAATACGGTTGTAGTTACCGTAGGGTTCACCACCGAACACGGTGTTGGCATACTGCTCCGGTGCAAGTTTCAGCAGCTCTTCGAGCGTGCGAACACCCGCCATGCCATTGCCGATCAGAACCAGTTTTTCTTTCATAACAGCGTCCACAAACTTGAATTACAGAGAATAAAGCAACTAGCATGCCACCCCATAAATATCGAGTTATACAGAATGATTTCAATGGCTTGAAGCACGACTGTCGAAACTTACGATGAGCGGCGACAGAGTTGGTGCACAATATTAGTGCAAGCTAATAATCACTTGCCTTATGCTGGCGCACGTTCATCGACTGACGCTGAAGCACCGCAGACAAGGCACTCAAACTGCGCGGTAATAAATACGCTGCAGCCATCGCACCCGAGGTCGGGCAGCCTGTTTATAGAACAGTAAGTTAACGGCATTTTCGATCATATTCGTGCACTCGGCGAAAGCCCGTTGTACAGCCTCCAGTTGGTAAAGCCGTGCGCCACGATAGTACCTGGTATGCTATTTGCTAAGGCATCCTGCAGCAGGTCTTTTAACTTACGGGGTAACTCTCTTCATGCAGGCGTCCAGACTCAATCTTTTTTCCTTTAGCGGCAAGACACGCATTCTGCATCTATCCTGGTTTGCATTCTTTTTGAGCTTCCTGGTCTGGTTTAACCATGCGCCGCTGTTGGCATCGATGCGCGAAACCTTCGGGCTTACAGATCAACAGATAAAGACGCTGCTGATCCTGAACGTTGCCCTGACCATTCCTGCGCGAATCATTGTCGGCATGCTGGTCGATGCCTTCGGTCCACGCCGCATGTATTCCCTGCTTTTGTTCATCTCCAGTTTCCTGTGTTTCGGCTTTGCCATGGCCGATGACTTCGAACGCCTGGCGTTGATGCGTTTCTTGCTGGGTTTCGTCGGTGCCGGCTTTGTTATCGGCATCCGCATGATCAGCGAATGGTTCCCAGCCAGGCAGCTGGGGGTTGCCGAAGGTATATACGGTGGTTGGGGTAACTTCGGTTCAGCCGCAGCCGCACTGATACTGCCGACAGTCGCCCTGATGTATGGTGGGGAAGACGGCTGGCGCTACGCCATCGCCACCACCGGTGCGCTGACGCTGATATACTCGCTTATCTATTTCTTTTCGGTCTCTGATACCCCAAAGGGCTCGACCTACTTCAAGCCGAAAAAGAATGGCGCCATGGAAGTCACCAGTAAAGGTGACCTGTTCCTGTACCTGCTTATGAATATCCCCATGTATGCGGCGCTGGCGGTGCTGACCTGGAAGCTCGGCCCGGCCAACCTCGGGATGCTGAGCGAGGCGATTTCCGCCGGCATCTACGCGCTGCTGGTGGGTATCTATTTTTTCCAGACGGTGCGCATTTTCCAGATCAATAAAGGTGTGTTTAGCAGGGAAATTCCGGAAATCGAACGCTACAAGTTCAAGCAGGTTGCGGTACTGGACCTGGCCTACCTGGTGACTTTCGGCTCAGAACTGGCCGTGGTTTCGATGCTGCCGCTGTTCTTCATGGACACCTTTGAGCTACCCCAGGTGGCCGCAGGTATGCTGGCATCCGGCTATGCCTTCATGAACCTGGTGGCACGCCCCAGCGGCGGTCTCATCAGTGACAAATTTGGCCGCAAACATTCGCTGCTGATCCTGCTGGTGGGACTTACTGTCGGTTACTTCCTGATGAGTCAGATCCACTCCGGCTGGTCGCTCGTACTCGCCGTTGCCATCACCATGGTCTGCTCTTTCTTCGTGCAATCCGGTGAAGGCGCCGTATTCGCCATGGTGCCACTGGTCAAACGCCGTCTCACCGGTCAGATTGCAGGAATGACCGGTGCCTATGGTAGTGTAGGTGCAGTCTCGTTCCTGACGGTGCTGTCTTTTGTATCAGCGCAGATTTTTTTCCTGGTGATCGCCGGCGCAGCAATGCTCACCCTGCTTGCCGTGTTCTTCTTCCTGGAAGAACCCAAGGGGCATATGCACGAAGTACTGCCGGACGGTACGGTGCAGATGATCGAAGTGAGCTGATCGAAACTTTATGGCCGAACTGTCCGTCATAGCCGGCCAGCATTCCGAAGCAGGCATCAAGGAATCCAACGATGATTCCTGCGGTATTCGCTTCCCTGACGGCCCGTTACTGACGGCAAAGGGTATCGCAGCCGTTATTGCCGACGGCATGAGCGGCAGCGAAGCCGGTCGTGAAGCGGCTGATGCCTGTGTACAGGGCTTTCTGTCCGACTATTTCAGCACACCGGATTCCTGGACCGTTGAAACCTCGGGTGAAAAGATCCTCAGCGCACTTAACCGCTGGTTATACAGCCAGGGCCATCAGCAATACGGTACGCCCAAAGGCCTGGTCACGACACTGAGCGTGCTGGTGATCAAGTCTACAACAGCCTACCTGTTCCACGTCGGTGATACGCGCATCTACCGCTATCGCGATGGACAACTGGAACAGCTTACCCATGATCACAGGGTAACGGTTTCCAAGGAAAAGAATTATCTAAGCCGGGCGATGGGTATCGACCTGCACCTGGATATTGATTACCGCTCGTTCCCGGTTGAAACAGGGGACAGCTTCTTACTGACCACCGACGGTATTCATGACTTTGTCGATGATTCAACGCTGAAAAGACTGCTGGTGGAAAACATCAATACGCCGGAAGAGGCTGTGCGGGCCATTCTCCACGAAGCGAAAAGCCGCGAAAGCAACGATAATCTCAGTGCACAAATCCTGACCATTGATCAACTACCCGATGCAGACGAAAACGAGTTCTACCGCAAACTCACAGAGCTCCCCTTCCCGCCGTCCCTGGAACCCGGCATGGTGCTGGACGGTTACCGGATTTTGCGGGAGATACATGCCAGCAACCGGACCCAGATTTATCTCGCCCTGGATACCAAGACCAATAGCCGTGTGGTACTGAAAACACCATCGGTCAATTTCGAGGATGATCCCGGCTATATCGACCAGTTTCTGCATGAGGAATGGGCTGGAAAACGCCTGAACAACAACCATATTCTTCAGATTCTTGAACCGCAGGGCCGCCGGCAATGCATCTACTATGTCACCGAAT
The DNA here is from genome assembly GCA_030618475.1 of Gammaproteobacteria bacterium. GTDB lineage: Bacteria > Pseudomonadota > Gammaproteobacteria > DSM-19610 > DSM-19610 > Thiogranum. Next base: position 4,786 of record JAUXDG010000060.1, read on the forward strand.
TTATCGATGGCCAGACCCTGCGGCAATGGATGCACGACCATCCCGACCCTACGCTCAAGGCAGTCCGCAACATCGTTGAACAGATCGCCCAGGGCTTACGCGCCATGCACCGCCAGGAAATGATTCACCAGGATCTGAAGCCGGAAAATATCATGATCGACGAGCATGGCGTGGTAAAAATCATCGATTTCGGTTCTACCAAAATTGCCGGTATTGCAGAAATCACCACACCGCTGGACCGGGACAGGATACTGGGAACAAAAAACTACACAGCGCCCGAATATTTGCAAGGCCTGGTGGGCAGCAACCGTTCAGATATCTATTCGCTGGCTGTCATCACTTACGAAATGCTGTGCGGAAAACTACCCTACCGGAAAGAACTGACCAGGAGAAACCTGAACAGGCTGAAGTACGCCCCCACCAGGGAGTGCAATATAAACATTCCGTCATGGATCGATGGCGCGCTAAGAAAAGCCGTATCGATCAATCCTGAGCGGCGACATACCCTGTTATCCGAATTTGTCTACGACCTGTCCCATCCCAATCCGGACTATTCCAGAAAAGAACGGCCGCCGCTGATAGAACGCAATCCTGTAGCGTTCTGGAGAGGCTTATCTGTTTTCTTCTTCTTAACAACCATCGCCGCACTCATGCTGAGCTGACACCCGCCTGTACAAGGAGCGGTCACCTGGAGGACTTATATCTCCTTGGTGGCGTGGAATCTGACATCCGCATGCCGTTCCATCGCCAGCTCCAGATTAATCCGCGTTGGCGCTATATAGACCAATTCCCCAGCCTGATCGATAGCGAGATTTGCATACGCCTTATTACGGAAGCGTTCCAGGATTTTTTCATCATCGCATTCGATCCAGCGGGCTGTCGCGACGGATATGTTTTCGAACACGCACTCCACTTTATATTCATCCTTGAGGCGTTGGGCGACAACCTCAAACTGCAGCACACCTACCGCACCCAGGATCAGATCGTTGTTCTTCAGCGGTCGAAATAACTGGGTTGCGCCTTCCTCGCTCAACTGGTCGAGCCCTTTCTGCAGCGCCTTCATACGCAACGGGTCCTTCAGCACGGCGCGACGAAACAACTCAGGCGCAAAGTTGGGGATCCCTGTATATTTCAGCTCTTCGCCTTGCGTAAAAGTATCACCAATGCGAATCGTGCCGTGGTTATGCAGGCCAATGATGTCGCCCGGATAAGCCTCCTCGACATGACCACGATCTGCTGCCAGGAAAGTCATGGCATTGGACACCTGCACATCGCGGCCAATACGCACATGGCGCATTTTCATGCCCCTTTTATACATACCGGAACAGACGCGGAAGAAAGCAATGCGATCACGGTGCTGCGGGTCCATGTTTGCCTGGATCTTGAACACAAAGCCGGTCAGCTTTTCTTCCACAGGATCAACACGGCGTGATGTGGTTTCGCGCGCCAGCGGTGATGGCGCATATTCAACAAAGTAATCCAGCAATACCTGCACACCGAAATTATTGATTGCAGAACCAAAGAACACCGGACTGAGTTCACCACGCAGATAAGCCGCCGTATCAAAAGAATGACTGGCGCCCTGAACGAGCTCGACCTCCTCGCGAAGCTCTTTCGCCAGACTCCCCAGCACTTCATCCAGCAAGGGGTTATGCAGGCCGTTGATGACAGTAGCATCCTGCCGTCTGCTGCTGTCTCCTGCTCTGTACAGGTGAATCTTATCCTGCTCTATGTGATAGACGCCCTTGAATCGCTTGCCCATCCCGATCGGCCAGGTAACCGGGGCACACTGGATTTTCAGAACATCTTCGACCTCATCCAGCAGATCAATGGCATCGCGGCCCTCGCGATCCAGCTTGTTGATAAAAGTGAAGATGGGCGTGGTGCGCAACCGGCAGACCTCCATCAACTTGATGGTGCGTTGCTCTACACCCTTGGCCACGTCGATCACCATCAACGCCGAATCAACCGCAGTCAGAGTACGATAGGTGTCCTCGGAGAAGTCCTCATGCCCGGGCGTATCCAGCAGGTTCACCATGGCGTCCTTGTAGGGAAACTGCATGACCGATGATGTCACCGAAATACCACGCTGTTTCTCCATTTCCATCCAGTCGGAGGTCGCATGCCGGGCGGCTTTGCGCCCTTTGACGGTGCCCGCCAGCTGGATGGCACCACCGAACAGCAGCAGCTTTTCGGTGAGCGTGGTTTTACCCGCATCCGGGTGTGAAATGATTGCGAAAGTGCGGCGCCGGGCCGCTTCGTCAGAAATCGTGCTCATGTTTTGTGTAACGCCATAATTCAGAGAAATAACTGTTTATTTTACCGAATAATCATGCGTTGCGCTCGACAAGGCCCATTGTAACCGGTTAAGTCGCAACGGCGTTTGCTATATACTTTCGACGATGTCACGACGCCATGATCTGCCTGGCAATGAAAATAACAAGAATCCTTACTAACGCACTGATAGTTACATGTTATTTATCGTATCCACAGCTGGCCCAGGCTGCCAAGGGGATGCTGTTTGAAAAAATCCGGGCTGTGCAGGCTGATCGGGGAACGCAACAAGCCCGCAAAATGGCAGAGAACTTCGGGTTTCTGGTTCGCGAAGAACGGGGTATACCCCTGTTACCGGTCATCGTTGATCGAAGCGCTCTACCCGCCACACTCAACGCCACCCTTAAAGCGCTTGGCGGCCGGGTCGACGCCAGTTCCCGGTCCTATACGCGTCTTCTGGTACCGTTTCCACGCCTGCAGCAGCTGAGCACCGCATTCCCTAATCTGCCGTTAAGCACCCCGTTCCCTGTGCAACCGGTGTATGGATTGGGCACCATCGTTGCCGAAAGCGTCCCGCTGACGGCTGCCGATGGTTACCAGGCCGGCAACCTGACCGGCGCGGGTGTCCGCGTCGCCGTGGTTGATCTGGGTTTTTCAAACCTCAGCAACGCCATCGGTCAAGGTGAGTTGCCGGCAGGTGCCTGTAATGGCGACCATAGCGTGGATTATACTGGAACAGGGCTCGAGTCAGGCACGGTACACGGCACTGGGGTCGCTGAACACGTCATTGATATGGCCCCGGGTGTGGAACTCTATTGCCTGAGGGTCAGCGACCGGGTGGGCCTTGAGAATGCCGCCAATTACATTCGCAGCAACAATATTCAGATTGCCAATCATTCGGTCGGCTGGGTTCTGGCAAGTTATTACGACGATAGCGGGCTGATAAATGGCATCATCAATGATTCTTACGATATGGACGGTATTTTCTGGACGGTTTCCTCCGGAAACGCCGCACGTCAGCACTGGCGTGGCAACTGGCTGGATGCAGATGGTGATAACCTGCTGGAGTTCAGTGGTGGTGATGAGGGCATGGGACTGGTCGACAAATCCGGCACCGTTACCGTTTTCCTGAACTGGAATCAATACGGCATCAATAACAAAACGAATCTGGACCTGTATGTTTATGATAAAAACAACAATGCCGTTGCAACCAGCACCGTCGCAAACCGATTCACTGATCCGGCTGAAGCAGTCAACTTTACCTTTCAGTCCAGCGCAGCACCCTACCACGTACAAGTGCAGCGGGTAAGCGGCAGCACCGCCAACCTGGATATTACCCTGTTCAGCTTTGACCATAACTTCGAGTACCCGGTCGCATCATCCAGCCTCATGGACCCGGCCAGCGCACACGGCGCTTTCACCGTCGGTGCCGTCAATCAGACGGTCTGGCAAAACCCGAGTCCTGCGATTCGTGGCTACTCCAGCCAGGGGCCAAGCACCGATGGCCGCCAGAAACCGGATCTGGTGGCACCCGATGGCACGGCCAGCCTGACCTATGGTGTGTCCAGCGGCACATCGTTCAGTGCCCCGACCACCGCCGGTACCGCCGCACTCTTGCTGCAGGAAACTCCCGCGCTGAACGCCGTTACTCTGGTTAATACCCTGAGAAACGAGGCGATCGACGTCGGGAGCGCCGGGCTCGATCCTGTCTATGGCGCCGGCAAGCTGCAACTGCCATTGATCGACTCTGATGGTGACGGTTTATCCAACGTTGAAGAAATCCAGCTCGGCACCGACGCCCTTGACGCCGATACGGATGACGACGGTTTGAGCGATTTCAATGAAGACAGAACGCATGGCACAGACCCTCTGGATAGCGATACTGACGCCGACGGGCTGAATGACTTCGATGAAGTTGTTACCTATGACACCGATCCGCTGATTTCCAACCGTGGCGACCTGGCACCACGAAGTGCACCGGATGACAAGATCAATGCCGGTGATTACCTGGTTTTAAACAGGCTTGTCAGCCAATTGATCCCTGCAACAGAGACGGAGATGACGCTTGGGGATATGAATAACAATGGCAACCTGGACAGCGGTGATCTCGTGTTAATGACGCGTGTTATCCAGGGACAGATCCCGATGCCCTGACAAATGCTCCTAATCCAGACTCAATGCCAGCAAAATCGCGTCTTCCCGCCCTTCATCGGCCGGATAGTAGTTCCGCCGTACACCGATCTCGTTAAACCCCAGTTTCTCATACAGGCTTATGGCCGGTTTGTTCGTGGGGCGCACTTCCAGCATGACGATATCGGCATCATGGCGGCGTGCCAGTTGCAGGAAGTGCTTCATCAGCTTGCTGCCAATACCCTGCCCCTGTAACTCGGGGCGCACCGTGACATTCAGAATATGCGATTCACCGGCGGCAACACTCATCACACCATAGCCCTGAATGTCGCCATCAACTTCATAACACCAGCAACAATAGCCCACGCGCAGACAGTCGCGGAAAATACCCTGCGTCCAGGGGTAATCATAGGCGCGGGGTTCGATTTCCATCACCGCGTCGAGATCCGCCATCGCCAGCGGCCTTATTCCTGAGCCCTGCCCGGCGAGTATGGCACTCATACCTGCTCCTGCAGGGTCTCAACTGCCAGCTGCAGGTCCTGCCAGGCCTTACGCTTTTCTACCGGTGAACGCAGCAGATAGGCCGGGTGATAGGTCGCGATCAGTGGAATGCCGGTATCCCGGAACTGATGCACCCTGCCACGCAGCTGGCCAATAGGCGTTTCGGTGTTAAGCAGGTTTTGTGCTGCAATTCGGCCCAGCGCGAGAATCAGCCTGGGTTGAATCAATTCAATCTGCCGCATCAGATAGGGTTCGCAACAGACAACCTCTTGCGGCCGAGGATCACGGTTACCGGGTGGGCGGCATTTGAGAATATTGGCGATGTATATCTGCTCACGCTGCAGCCCAATGGCCTGCAACATGGCATTCAGCAACTGGCCGGCACGACCGACAAACGGTTCACCCTGCTGATCCTCATCCCGGCCCGGAGCTTCGCCAATCAGCAGCCAGTCTGCATTCCGGTTACCGACACCGAACACAGACTGGGTACGACTGGTGTGCAAGTCGCAAAGGGTACACACCTTAACCCTGGCTCGCAGCGTTTCCCAATCAAACCCCGAGACTGCGGATTGTCCGGGTATATCAGCTGGCGAAGCATCCATCCCTGCGACTTCAGCAATGTTCTGTTCAACGGCAAGCGGCTCAATAGCGGAGTTCCGCAAATCCCACGCCTGAATACCCATGGCTTCCAGATACTGAAGCTGTCGCTTGCGAGTTTCCAATGACGAACCTGCGCCCATCGCTCTACACATCACCTCGTTGCGGATGTTCCCGATCTTTCGGCTGGATAATTTTATTCAAGGCATTCACATAAGCACGTACCGAGGCGATGACAATATCCGTATCGGCACCCTGGCCATTGACAATATGCCCGGCTTTCTCGAGACGAACCGTGACTTCACCCTGCGCATCGGTACCACTGGTAATGTTATTCACTGAATACAACTGCAATTCGGTACCACTGGCGACGATGGTCTCAATGGCCTTGAAGGCTGCATCCACAGGACCACCACCCGGTGCACTGGCCTGATGCTCTTCCCCATTGATGTTCAGGGTAATATCAGCATTCGGGGTTTCACCGGTTTCGGAACACACTTTGAGCGATACCAGTTTGAATTGCTCGTTAACAGCATCCAGATTGGCTTCTGTCACCAGGGCCTGGAGATCTTCATCGTAGATTTCATGCTTTTTATCGGCGAGGTCCTTGAATCGAGAAAAGGCTTCATTCAACGCTTCTTCCGAATCAAAGCTGATCCCCAACGCTTCCAGGTGGGAACGCAAGGCATTACGACCGGAATGCTTGCCCAGCACAATCCGGTTGGCCGCCCAACCGACGTCCTGGGCGCGCATGATTTCGTAAGTCTCGCGACTCTTGAGCACACCATCCTGGTGAATACCGGATTCATGCGCAAAGGCATTGGCGCCGACAATGGCCTTGTTGGGTTGCACCGCAAAACCGGTAATGCCCGACACCAGACGGGACGTGGGTACAATCTGGGTGGTGTCCAGTCGCGTTTCGCAAGGGAAAACATCCCGTCGTGTACGGACCGTCATCACCACTTCTTCGAGCGATGCGTTCCCCGCACGCTCTCCCAGGCCATTGATGGTACATTCGACCTGGCGGGCACCGTTCAACACCGCGGATAAGGAATTGGCGACCGCCAGGCCCAGGTCATTGTGGCAATGCACCGAAAACACGGCCTTGTCTGAATTCGGCACGCGCTCAATCAGAGCCTCGATCAAATCGCCAAACTGATGAGGAAGGTTGTATCCCACGGTATCCGGAATATTCACCGTTGTGGCACCGGCGTCGATCACAGCTTCCAACACCCGGCAAAGAAAATCGAGCTCCGAACGGCCCGCGTCCTCGGGTGAAAACTCAACATTGTCGGTGTACTTGCAGGCACGCCTTACCGCCTTGACCGCCTGCTCCAGCACCTGATCCGGCTGCATACGCAATTTCATTTTCATATGAATCGGAGAGGTGGCAATAAAAGTATGAATACGCGCCGCGACTGCATCTTGAAGCGCCTCACCGGCACGATCGATGTCGCGGTCCAGGGCGCGGGCAAGACCGCATACTGTCGAGTCTTTGACTGCTCGTGCCACCGCCTGTACGGCATCGAAATCGCCGGGACTGGCAATGGGAAAACCCGCCTCGATAACATCCACCTTCATGCGTTCCAGCGACTTGGCGATACGGACCTTTTCGTCTTTGGTCATGGACGCGCCGGGACTCTGTTCCCCGTCACGCAAGGTGGTATCAAATATAATTAAACGATCGCTGCTCATGTTCTGCTCCAGTGCGGCCGGTGCCGCCTACCGCGCGCTCAGCATAGCAAAGCGTACGCCGGTTGCGCATCAACTTCATTTGTAATATCGGGATGTTGCGTTTCGCCTCGCCAGGCAGAGTATCAGCCGCCGAGCGGCAGCAGCAGTAGTAGTGCAGACAGCAGCGACAGCCCACGGGGATTCCGGGCTGGGGACATGGAATTCTTGTCGCTGAACTGATTCATAAACTGACTATCGGTAATATTAATTACAACTATAGTCTGCCTGGGGACAGATTTCAATTCCAGGCCACCGCCATTCGGTCAAAAAAAACGGGGTCTTTCCAGACCCCGTTTCGATTCAAGCGTAAATAACAGTTAGCTCCTGCGCCGTGCCAGGGCAATCAACCCCATCAGACCGGAGCCGAATAACCAGACAGCGGCCGGAACCGGGACCTCGCTTACGCCGGTGCCCGGCCCCCCTGCATTGGTGCCCAGTAACGCAATCTCTATGTCGTACTCGCCCTGGCTCATACTGACCAGGTATTCCTCGACACGGCGTGCATCGAGTCTTT
>JAUXDG010000021.1 GCA_030618475.1 Gammaproteobacteria bacterium
CACCACGTGCTTTGTGGAGCGAATGCCTCTCCCTGTACAACTACGCCTGGCAAACCGGGCGCGAGAGTTACTCGTCGAATATTCCGGGTAGCGGAAGAATACAGATCGAGTCCTCATTCTGCCTGATTGCCTTATTGCGCCTGGTCGATCCCTACTGCCTGCCGGCGGGCATGATCCGGGTTCTGAGAAAGTATTTTGAGGCACATGCCGGGCTGGTCAACATTGAAAACGACGCAGATTCCGACGGCGTGACTGTTCCGTTAGCGGATCTTGAGCACAGCAGTGAAGCAACATCAGACCACCCCCTGTACCTGAATCTTACTGCCCTGATGGAACAGATGGAAAAGGATATCAAACATCTCCAGCAGTGCAGGCAATCACAAAGCCTCGACCTGCCTCCCGAAGTTCCAGCTTCGACCCTGCTGCGTACACTGCAGCAAGCACACGATCGCTGTCAGCATCAGCGGACTCGCGCCAGCGAAAGACACGCGGCACACGCCCGGATTGAACTGGTCAGCGGGTTGGATGCGGCCTATTGTATGCTCAACAGAGGCCGCTGGTTTAACCCTGCCCTGTTTGTCGCACCGGGACATGAAGACATCATCGACCTCGGGGAGCAACCACTGCCCGATGCGCCCAGCCACAAGACACCCGCACTATTCACCTGTACCAGCATCAACCGCAGCAACGGCGGCCTTGCAATCAGCTACCGTGGAACCCAGGCAGGACACCCGCGTGTCGGACAACTGGTGGCGTTACGCAGAGCCAGTGAAAATTGTACTGCGGGCTGGGTTATTGCGGTAGGTCGGTGGCGGCTGGAAGCCGAACCCGGCCCAGGTTTCGACCTGGGGCTCCAGTACCTCGCCCGTGATCCCAAGCCTGTCGTCATACGCCATAAAGACTCATCAGGTCTGGGCGGCAACTATCAGCCGGCTATATCCGCCATTCAGAAACGTGGTCAGCAGCGCGTGTATACCCTGATTATCCACAGCGGAGAAATACAGGTCGGGGATGAGGTGACGATCCACGCACAGAGCGGTAGTCTGCACAACGTACGCTGCACCGAGTTACTGGATACCGATCCAGGATTCGAACGCTTTATTTACGAATTCGTGTGACCAGGCAAAAAACCAGGCCGCCAAAAAAGAAAAAAGCCCTAACGGGCCTCTCTATTATCTTACGATCGTTGCGCCGAACTATAACTTATTGCAACTGCAGTGAACCACCAAGATAACGGCGGTCGCTTTCTTCGCCCATTCCGATAGACCAGGCACCTCGATTCCTGGCATGGTTGACTGCCGCCTCAACATCTGATGCCGACGGATTGCGATCCACATCGAATGTCTGCCCCGGATGAATCAGGTCGGCATCCTTGATCTGGTCACGATTGGCTTTGAAGATCAGTGGCCACTGATACGGGTTGTTGTAGGTCTCCGGTTTTGCGGAGATAGCCCAGAGGCTATCTCCGCGTACCACTTCATACTGCATGGAGGCTGCCCGGATTTCAACGAGCAGCGGTGTTAACAGATCGTAGGCCTTACGGCCTTCGGCGTTTTTTATTGCCTTATCGGCTTCACTCAGGGCATTTTGCTGGCTGGCGTTCAACCCCTGTACCGCACTCGCCTCACTGAACATGAACTTGGCTTGTTCCAGGTAATACTGGTTTTCCGCCAACTCAGCCTGGTTACGCGCCTTGTTGGCCAGGCTGACAGCTGCGCCACTGTCACCCTTGGCAGCGGCATCCTGCGCGCCTTTCAGAAACTTCTCGGTATCGCGCCAGATCCAGTCGTTCGCCTTGGCTTTGGCAATGGCAGCCTCGGCAGCCGCAATCGCCTGGTCAGCTTCCGCACTCCCCTGATCGACAACCGGCTCCTTCGGTGTGCTGGCACAACCAGCCAACATGCCCAGCACCAGAATCACAGCAACAAGCTGCCCACCAAAAACACTTCTCTTCATTGGAATTCACTCCGCTAGTGGTTGATCCATTGAGACTTTTCACGCCTCTTAATTGATCGCCTGAAGCTAACACCTGCCTCAATCAGATGTCAAGCAACGAGCCAGTCGATCAATGACCCGGCTTTAGGGCCCTCCTGCTCGGCCCTTAAACAAGAAAGACGCAATAAAGCCGAAATAATTCCTTGACTGTTGAATTTATTTCAAGGGTGTGGCTTGTGGTTTCGTTTGCTGGGCTGTTTCACGCGCCTGAATCGCCTCATCACGGGCCTCGTTGGCACTCTGCCTGGCTTTACTGTAATTACGACTGTTAAGCATGTGCTCAGCGTTCTTAAGCAGTGACTCGGCCTTGTTATACTGCTCCGTCGCATAATCCCTTGCGCCCACGGCGCGCGCCGCCGCAATGGCCTGACGCGCTTCGCTCATTTCCTGCACCGGCGCTGTACCGCAAGCTGCCACCAGCACTGACAATAACACAGCGGAAATCCAGCCTGCCCCCATGGTCCAGGAGAAACAGAATCTGAACAAACGCAAACTGTGATTAGGCATGGGTAACACGGCTGAAAAATCTGAGTGCTACGCTAGCACTGAGGCGGGAAGGGGTCAAGAAACTGAAACCATCTTTGACAGGCAATGGACTGATAAACACGCTTGTCGCAAAATAGCCCGCTGGAGGTAACAACCATGTCGAAACCAACCATGTACCACAATCCGCGCTGCAGCAAGAGCCGCCAGACACTGGAATTGTTGAGAGCCCGAGGCATTGAGCCGGAGATTGTCGAATATCTGCAAACGCCGCCCGATGCACAACAACTCGGACATGTTCTGGACCTGCTGGGTCTGGAGCCACGCCAGCTGATGCGAAGCAACGAAGCGGAATACAAGGAACACAAGCTGGCAGATGCCAGCCTGAGCCGGGACGAGCTCATCCAGGCCATGGTCGAACACCCCAGGCTCATCCAGCGCCCGATTGTTATAAGCCATGGTAAAGCGGCACTGGGCAGGCCACCCGAGGCTGTACTGGAGATACTGGAGTGAGCCAGCAAGGCGATATACTTGTCCTCTACTACAGCCGCTATGGCGCCACCGAAAAAATGGCGCAACAACTCGCACGCGGCATTGAAGAGGTAAACGGCATGCAGGCGCGCCTGCGCACCGTGCCACAGGTTTCAAGCGTGTGTGAGGCCACCGAAAACAGCATTCCATCTCAAGGCGCACCCTACGCAACGGAAGATGACCTGCGTGAATGCGTTGGCCTTGCGCTGGGCAGCCCAACCCGCTTTGGCAACATGGCCGCTCCACTCAAGTATTTTATCGATAGCACCAGCAGCCTGTGGCTGGGAGCCGAACTGGCTGGCAAGCCCGCCGCCCTCTTCACTTCGACCTCATCCATGCACGGCGGCCAGGAGACCACGCTGTTATCCATGATGTTGCCGCTGATGCATCACGGCATGCTGATTCTGGGCATCCCCTACAGTGAAACGGACCTGCTGCATACTGACGCCGGAGGCACACCGTATGGCGCCAGTCACCTGGCCGGTACCGACAGCAAGAACCCCTTGACCGAAGCCGAACAGCGCCTGTGCCGGGCACTTGGCAAACGACTGGCCGAAACCGCCCTCAAGCTTTCCAGCTGACCGGCACTACGGCGCGAAAACCCTTCACCACATGCCCCAGGGCAGGAGGTGAGAAACAAGGGTTCATGAGTACGGAAGTCAGTAATAGCAAACGGAAACTTTATGATGACAAATCGAGCCCGCCTGTTCTACATACTGACCCTGTCAGGTTATTTCGGCATCATGGTACTGCTGCTTGCCTGGTATGGATGGCTTGCCCCGCCCAGCAGAGTGCCGACTCAGCTTGCCCTGGTCGCCCTTGGGCTGCCGCTGTTCGTACCGCTGCGTGGCCTGCTGCACGCACGCAGCTATACCGTGGCCTGGAGCCTGTTTCTCTGCCTGATTTATTTCACACACGGCATTGTCGAAGCCTACAGCGACGTTGAAGCCCGCTGGCTTGCGCTGACGGAAGTCGTTCTGTCGCTGTGCTGGCTGGTGGGTGGCATTGGCTTTATCCGGGCATCGAAACCCAACACAGCTTAATCACACAGCCCGGTGGGATCGGTGCTTACTTAAGCTAATGCCATGTAAATAGCCACGGAACACACGGAAGGCACAGAAATTTTTTCTAGTTTATTTCCGTGTTTTCCGTGGCTAAATTCAATACTGTTCGACCGGGATGCGGCAGCTTGGCGATTAAGTAAGTGCCACTGCGCTCCTACAGCCCCAACACCGATTTCACGAACGGCACCGTCAGCTTTCTCTGCGCCACTAGCGATGCTTCATCCAGCTGATCGAGCAAATCAAACAGCGCCGGCATATCGCGCGGCAATCGGCGCATGAGATAACGCCCGGTTTCATCGGACATTTCACAACCACGCTGCTGCGCACGCAACTGCAATGCCTGCAAGCGTTGTTGATCGTCCAGGGATTTCAACTGATAGGTCAGACTCCAGCCCAGGCGTGATCGCAGATCAGGCAAACAAAGCTGTAAGTGAGCGGGCGCTGAGTTCGAACTCACAACCAGGCCACTGCAACGCTCGCGAATCCGGTTATACAGGTGAAAGATGGCTTCTTCCCACCGCCGTTGTCCGGCAATGGCATCCATGTCATCCAGACACACCAGGTCATAAGCATCCCAGCCATCCAGCAGTTCCGGCTGGAGGTTGGAATGATCCTGCAGGGAAAGGTAAGCCGCTGTGCGCCCCTCACTGGCCGCCTGGTGGCAACTGGCCTGTAACAGATGGGATTTACCCGACCCGGTGCCGCCCCAGATCAGGAAAAACGGCTCCCCCCTGCCATTAGCCGCCAGTTGCAGCTGGTCAAGCAATTCGTCGTTGGGTCCGGCAACGAAGTTCGAAAAGCGCGCCGCTGCCTTGAGTTTTATACCCAGCGGGATCTGTTGAATCATTCGGGTGGAGTACCGGCATGCCGTGCTCGCCGGCTCCAGGTGATGACGTAGTCGATGCCACTCCAGACAACGGTGACGGCAACGGCGTATATCAGCAGTTCTATCCAGTCACTCTCGCCCCAGCCCGTGGCCTGATGAATGATCACCAGCAATACCAGCAGGATCTGCAGCAGGGTATTTAATTTGCTGATGAGCGTAGGCTCGGCTTCAAGACGCTCAATGTGAAAATTGTAAACCACGGCTCCGCTTACGATCACCACGTCGCGAACCACCACCAGCACCAGCAGCCATAACGGCAACAGCCCGATCCACGCCAGTGCCACGTAAGAGATCACCAGCAGAAACTTGTCCGCCAGCGGGTCGAGCAAAGCGCCCAGGCGGCTGGTCCAACCGTAGTACTTGGCGAGGAAACCGTCCGCGGCATCGGATACACCAGCGACAAAAAACAGGATCAGCGCAAGCCGGAAATGCTGCTGTATCAGGGCCCAGGCGATGGGTGGCACCAGTAATATCCGGCCCGCGGTGATCAGATTGGGTATGTCGCTAGCCCGCATACATGTCTCAAGGATTCAGGCGAAATCGCCAGGCAGATGGATCCTCAATAGCCTGCAGCACTCTTCCAAGCGTGATGACCTGTAACAAGTTGCGTTCTTCGCTGTTGATATTCAGGGAAAATTCCACTTCCTGGCCGTTTACACGAGCCACCTGTACCTGCTCAACCGGAGTCAATGAGGCCAGGTATTTCGAGACCCGCGCATAATCCTCCAACCCCTCAACACCCTCAACCAGCAGTGAACGCACGGCTTCATCCGTGGCAACAACCGCGTATTGAAGCGCCAGCCACTCGCTCGCCTCGCCTATACCCTGGTCGACTGCGGCTGCGAGATTTGCAGCGTGCGAGGTCCAGCTCTGCTGACCGCCGGCACCGAGCAGATTCCAGCTACCCCTCCAACCACCGCTGGTTCCTGAGTGGCCCAATTTGCCGACCAGAATGACCTGTGGCCGGTAACGCTGTGAAGCCGCTTCCAGGGAACCGACAAAACCACCCCAGACGTCGGTAAACTGCACCGCACGCTGGTCCTCAAGGTCCATCAGCGGCAGGGTAAGCGGCAAACCCCGCTGGTAAGCCGCCCGGGACAGGCTACGGGCCACGTCGCCTCCCGAGTCGTCGGAAACCAGGTATCGCCGGCCGCGGTCATCGATCGCCAGCCACAGCAGCACGTCAGGCCGTTCACTCCCCCAGTACGGCAAGCCGGCCTCACGTACCTCCCTGGCCAGCGCCACGCCGTCGAACTGCACCCACAGCCTCAACTGTTTCGACTGGCCCGGCGTCTCCGCCGGAATTTCACGAAACCTGAACTGTTGCGCGAAACGACTGGGATTTTTAAACAGCGGCCTGAGCGACGGATTGCTCAGCGAGTCGGCACTGCCGGTAACACGCACCAGTACCTGCCCCAGCGCCTGACCCAGCGCGGCATCGCGTGAGCCGGGGTCGCGGCCGGCAGCGGCCACCTCGACCTGGAACAGGTCGTCCACACGCGCCGCTTGAGCCGTCACCGAGACCAGCAACAGAGCAAACAGACAGGCAATATAATTACGCACAGTCAATGACTTCATCACAAATTCGACAATCTGGCGCTACCATACCATAGCTATGGAATGGGTGGTGATATGGCATAGCATTGGCAATTAGCTGTACCATTACGTTTTCCACAATCTGGAGCCTGATGTGTCGGGGCAGCATTCAACTTCTTCCGGTTCACCGATCAGTTATCGGGATGCCGGCGTCGATATTGACGCCGGTAATTCCCTGATTGAACGTATTAAACCCGTGGTCGCCAAAACCCGCCGTGCAGGTGTTGTCAGCGGTCTCGGCGGCTTTGGCGCCCTGTTTGAACTGCCGCTCGATCGCTACCGTCAACCACTGCTGGTGTCGGGGACCGATGGCGTGGGCACCAAGCTGAAACTGGCCATCGACAGCGGACGCCACCACACCATCGGCATCGACCTGGTCGCCATGTGCGCCAACGACATCGTCGTTCAGGGCGCCGAGCCCTTGTTTTTTCTGGATTACTATGCCACCGGCAAACTGGATGTCGAGGTTGCCGCCGATGTTATCCAGGGCATCGGGCGCGGCTGCGAGCTGGCTGGCGCTGCCCTGATCGGTGGTGAAACTGCCGAAATGCCGGGCATGTATAAGCGCGAAGACTATGACCTGGCCGGTTTCTGTGTCGGTATTGTTGAAAAGGACAAGCTGATCGACGGCCAGTCGGTGCAACCCGGCGACATCCTTATCGGACTGCCGGCCTCCGGCCCGCATTCCAACGGCTATTCACTGATCCGCAAAATCCTCGAAGTCACTGGCACCGACACTGATGCCCGGCTGGAGGACAAGCCCCTGCTCGACTGGCTGCTCGAACCTACCCGCATCTATGTCAAACCCTTGCTGGCGCTGCTGGAGCAGGTTGAAGTCCACAGCCTGTGTCATATCACCGGTGGCGGCCTGCCGGAGAACCTGCCGAGAATGCTGCCCGAAAATACGCTGGCCCGCATCGAAGAGTCCAGCTGGCAATGGCCGGCCATCTTCTCCTGGTTACAGGAACAGGGGCAGGTGGAAACCTTCGAAATGTACCGCACCTTCAACTGCGGCGTCGGCATGGTGATTTGCCTGCCGGCTTCCGCGATCACGCAATGCCTGAGCATCCTTGCAGAGCACGGCATAAACGGCTGGGTTCTGGGCAGTATCGGGAAAACTGAAGGCCAGGCCCGTGTTGAACTGAATGTCTGAGCACCAACAGCCACTCTCTCTGCTTGTCCTGATATCGGGACGCGGCTCCAACCTGAAAGCGATTCTGGATGCCATCAGTCGCGGCGAACTGCCCGCCGTGGTAACGGCTGTGATCAGCGACAGGAGCCAGGCCCCCGGCCTCGAATACGCGCGCCAGGAAAACATCGATACGCTGGCGCTGGATGCGGCCGACTACCCCGACAGGAAAGACTACGATCGCGCCCTGCAGGGACTGATCGACAGGTTTGAACCGGGCCTGGTGGTACTGGCCGGTTTCATGCGAATTCTGACAGCCGCTTTTGTACGCCACTACCGGGGCCGGCTGATCAATATTCACCCGTCCCTGCTGCCTGAATTGCGTGGAATTGACACCCATCAGAGAGCCATTGACAAGGGGGTCAGGGAACACGGTGCCAGTGTCCACTTTGTCACCGAGGATCTCGATAGCGGACCCGTTTTCGTACAGCTAAGGGTGCCGGTGTTGCCCGATGATGACGCCGAACGGCTGGCGGCACGCGTACTGAAACAGGAACACCGACTGTATCCGCAGGCCATACGCTGGCTGGCGGAAGGCCGTGTCAGCCTGAACGGGGAGCAACTGTTGCTTGATCAACTGCCCATGCAGCAGCCACTGCAAATCGACGCTGACGAATAAACGGATAGTTTAAGGCGTGCGTAAGTTAGCCGACATAATCTTGCAGGACCGTCGGCTAACTTCCGCACGCATTGCGCCCTGAGTACTGGAGTCTATGGAATAAACCTGATGCCTTGTCAGAAACACACTCGCATGCAAGCCTTTGCTCGGGCCACTCTGGTCCTGCTGTCTCTGTTTTTCGCAACCTCCGGCCAGGCGGATGACCCACCGCCCTACCCCTCCTTTGTCGCCAGCTATGCTGCCAAGGCCAATGGACTGAGCATCGGTACAGTCCAAGTCAGCCTGACCCGTGTCGGCACCGATGAGTACCTGTATGAGCAGAAATCCGTGACCAGCGGTATTGCCAGACTGTTTGGCGCCGACAATGCCACCGAGAGCAGCCGCTGGCGCTTTCACGACAACGCCATCCAGGTCCTTGAGTATCAGTCGCGGAACAAAAAGGGGGATGACGATGACAATGCCCATCTTGTCTTCGACTGGAAAAACCGGCACGTTAAAAATATCGGCGCAGGGGAGCATTGGGAAATAGCCGTGCCCGAAGGCAGTATCGACAGACTGGTGATGCAACTGGCCATGTTATTTGACCTGCGTAACGGCGATACCGTCTTCAAATACCGGATACCGCGCCAGGGCCGGATCAAGATCTACGACTTTGAGCTGGTCGGGGAGGAATCCATCAAGCTTGACTCCGGAACCTACCGGACGCTCAAGGTAAAACGAATGAACGAGAACCGCGACAAGAGCTGGGTCTGGAGTGCCCCGGATCTCGATTATTTTCCGGTACGATTTATAAAGCACAAGAAAAGCGGCCTCAAGATAGCGCTGGTTCTCAAGAAACTGGAATTTACCGGACATGCGCAGGGCACCGGCAGAGCGTCCAGCCGCTGAGTAAGCGCCCCCGATCGAACGGCGTTGAATTTACGCCTTGGGCAGGGTTACGCCGGTCTGGCCCTGATACTTGCCGCCGCGGTCCTTGTAAGACGTCTCACACACTTCGTCAGACTCCAGGAACAATACCTGGGCAACGCCTTCATTGGCGTAGATCTTGGCAGGCAGGGGCGTGGTATTGGAGAATTCCAGGGTAACGTGCCCTTCCCACTCGGGCTCCAGCGGTGTGACGTTGACAATAATGCCGCAGCGGGCATAGGTAGACTTGCCCAGGCAGATGGTCAGCACGTTGCGCGGAATACGGAAATATTCCACCGTGCGCGCCAGGGCGAAGGAATTGGGCGGAATGATGCACACGTCCGACTTCACATTGACAAAACTATTGTCGTCGAAATTCTTGGGGTCAACAATCGCCGAGTTGATATTGGTGAATATCTTGAATTCATCGGCGCAGCGGATGTCATAACCGTAACTCGAGGTCCCGTAGGAAATCACCCGCCCGACACCGTCGTGGTGACGGATCTGCCCCGCTATGAAAGGCTCGATCATGCCTTGCTGTTCCGCCATACGGCGGATCCAGTTATCGGATTTAATCGACATGTTCCCTCTACTCCGGCCTGCTATTCCACCGTAGCCAGGCTGGCTGACATGTCTTCAGGGGACCGTCGGCAGCAAGGATGCTGCCGTCGAGCGTACAGGGACGTATTTACAACGTGTCCCCTGAAGACATGTCGGCCAGCCTGGCTGCTCATCAATAACACGATGACAAGGGCAGCGATGCCGTCAGTTGTTCTGTATAACGATCTGCGGGAACTTGGCGGCGACGTCCTTGGACCTCAAGGCCAGCTTTGCCGCCGTGCGACGGGCGATATCGCGGTAGATCCGGGCGATAGGGCCGTCCGGCTCGGCAACCACCGAAGGCCTGCCGCTGTCGACTTCTTCGCGGATCTTCTTGTCCAGCGGCAGCGCGCCGAGAAAATCGACGTTGTAGTCATCAGACATGCGCTGACCACCGCCTTCGCCGAAGATATGCTCTTCGTGACCGCACTGGCTGCAGATGTGAATACTCATGTTCTCGATGATACCCAGCACCGGCACCTCGACCTTCTCGAACATTTTGAGTCCCTTACGAGCATCCAGCAGGGCAATATCCTGCGGCGTGGTGACAATCACCGCACCGCTGACCGGTACCTGCTGGGCAAGCGTCAGCTGTATATCACCGGTGCCCGGCGGCAGGTCTACGACCAGGTAATCGAGGTCAGACCAATTGGTATCACCCAGCAACTGCTGCAGGGCCTGGGTCACCATGGGACCGCGCCAGATCATGGGAGTTTCTTCATCCACCAGGAAACCGATGGACATGGTCTGGATGTGATAACTGACCAGGGGCTCCAGCGACTTGCCATCCCTGGATTCGGGCTTGCCGTTGATACCGAGCATGCGCGGTTGACTGGGTCCGTAGATATCCGCATCCAGCACCCCCACGTTGGCGCCCTCGGCGGACAGGGCCAGCGCGAGGTTGGTCGCGGTGGTGGATTTTCCAACACCGCCTTTACCGGAGGCAATGGCAATAATGTTCTTGATACTGCTGAGGGTTTTGACGCCCTTCTGCACCGAGTGCGCCTGAATAGCAACGTTGACGTTGATACGTGCCTTGGCAACACCCTCGATGGATTCGACCATCTCTTTCAGCCTGGTCGCCAGCTCTTGCTGGTAGCCTCCGGCGGGAAAACCCAGAACGACATCAACCACAACCTGGTCGCCTTCGATCATGACGTTACGCACACACTTGGTGGACACCAGATCCTTTTCCATATAAGGATCGATATATTCCTTGAGCTTCGATTCAATCTGCTCTCTGGACAAATCTGCCATGGTCGTTTTCCTCTAGGGCTCAGTAACCGGCCGTCGGGCTTGATAAAAAAAGGAGGCGCGATTGTACACAATTCAGGCAGGCGGGTCTTCACCGGGATTTGTACGGTTTCAGACGCAACGATGGGTCACTGCCCGCACCGCGGGCCAACATACCTCAAACACAGCGCTTCTGGCATAATGTCACGCTATCTATCAGTGCAGTCAGGAATTTTCATGTCGGAGCAAAAACGCACCATGCTGGTCACCAGCGCCCTGCCTTACGCCAACGGTTCGATTCATCTTGGCCACCTGGTGGAATACATCCAGACCGACATCTGGGTGCGTTTCCAGAAAATGCGCGGTCACGACTGCATCTATGTCTGCGCCGATGACGCCCACGGCACCCCGATCATGCTGCGCGCGCAACAGGAAGGCATCGAGCCCGAAGCCCTGATCGTCCGGGTTGCCGAGGAACACCAGGCCGATTTTGCCGACTTCCATATCGATTTCGACAACTACCACAGCACCCACTCCGATGAAAACCGGCAGCTGTCGGAACTGATCTACCGGCGCAACCGGGATGGCGGGCACATTAAAACCCGCACCATCACCCAGGCCTATGACCCGCAGAAGGAAATGTTCCTGCCGGACCGCTTCATCAAGGGTGAGTGCCCGCGCTGTGGTGCCGCCGACCAGTACGGTGACAGTTGTGAGGTCTGCGGTGCCACCTACTCGCCCACCGAACTGAAAAACGCCGTGTCCGCCGTGTCCGGCGCCAAACCGGTTGAGAAAGAATCATTGCACTATTTCTTCGAACTGGCGGACTTCGAAGCCATGCTGCGCACATGGACGACAGCGGGACATTTACAGGAGGAAGTCAGCAACAAGCTCAATGAATGGTTTGCCGACGGCCTGCGCGCCTGGGACATCTCGCGTGACGACCCCTACTTCGGCTTTGAGATCCCGGACGCACCCGGCAAGTTTTTCTATGTCTGGCTGGATGCACCCATCGGTTATCTCGCCAGTTTCAAACAATACTGCGAACGCACCGGCACAGACTTCGACGCTTACTGGAAAACCGACAGTCAAGCCGAGGTCTACCACTTCATTGGCAAAGACATCATCTATTTCCACGCCCTGTTCTGGCCGGCCATGCTGACGGGAGCAGATTTCCGCACCCCCACCGCCATCTTTGCGCACGGCTTTTTAACGGTAAACGGTCAGAAGATGTCCAAATCGCGCGGCACCTTTATCAAGGCACGCAGCTACCTCGACCACCTGAATCCGGAATACCTGCGCTATTACTTTGCCGCCAAACTGGGCGACGGTGTCGATGACCTCGACCTCAACCTCGATGACTTTACCCAGCGGGTCAACAGTGACCTGGTGGGCAAAGTGGTCAACATCGCCAGCCGCTGCGCCGGCTTCATCATGAAGAAATCCAACGGGCGATTATCAGAACATGTCAGTGAGGCAGGTCTGTACCAGACCTTTGTCAATGCGGGTGATGAAATCGCGGGGTTTTACGAAGCCCGCGAGTATGGCCGCGCAAGCCGTGAAATCATGGCGCTGGCCGATGTGGCCAATCAGTACATAGATGAACAGAAGCCCTGGGTACTGGCCAGGCAGAAAGGCGCCGAACAACAGGTTCAGGAGATATGCAGTGTCGGGCTGAACCTGTTCCGGGTGCTGATGACTTACCTGAAGCCGGTGCTCCCCGCCATGGCCGAGCAGGCAGGCATCTTCCTGAATCTGAAATCGATGAACTGGGACGACATTGCCGAACCGCTCAGGGATCATCATATTGAGTCATTCAAGCCCCTGATGACACGTGTTGAACCGGCGTCTGTTGAAGCCATGGTGGTTGCTTCAAAAGAACACCTGGAGGAAAGCGGGAAAGCGGCGTCAGCCGGTGGACCGCTGGCCGAAGACCCTGTCGCCGCAACCATTGCGTTTGATGACTTCATCAAGCTGGACCTGCGTGTGGTGCGCATTGCGAAAGCCGAAGCCGTCCCGGAGGCCGACAAGCTGCTGAAACTGACATTGGATCTCGGCGGTGAAACCCGCAACGTGTTTGCGGGAATCAAAAGCGCCTATGCGCCCGAAGACCTTGAGGGTAAGCTCACCGTCATGGTCGCCAACCTGGCGCCGCGCAAAATGCGTTTCGGTGTTTCCGAAGGCATGGTGCTGGCGGCAGGACCCGGCGGCAAGGATCTGTATATCCTCGAACCGCACGCAGGGGCAAAACCGGGTATGAGAGTCAAGTAACATTTTTCTTACCACAATGGTCACGAAGGACACGAAGGTAAAAAACAAGAGAAGGGGCCCTGTTCCTGGTTTTCCTTTGTGCCCTTCGTGACCTTTGTGGTTAACTGGAGAGGAACTAAGACCTGATTCAGCAACGCCGCCGCAGCTATCAATGACTGAATTTGCACTCATTCTTATCAGCACCGTCCTGGTGAATAACTTTGTGCTGGTGAAATTCCTGGGCCTGTGCCCGTTCCTGGGTGTATCGCGCAAACTGGAAACGGCCACCGGCATGTCGCTGGCGACAACTTTTGTATTGACACTGTCTTCAGTGTGCAGTTATCTCGCCAATGAATACCTGCTGGCGCCGCTGGGACTGGAATACCTGCGCACCATCACCTTCATCCTGGTCATTGCGGTAGTCGTTCAGTTCACCGAAATGGTGGTCCACAAAACCAGCCCCCTGCTCTATCAGGTGCTCGGTATCTTCCTGCCGCTGATTACCACCAACTGTGCGGTACTGGGTGTTGCACTGCTCAATGTGCAGGAACAGCACGGTTTCTTCGAATCGGCGCTGTATGGTTTTGGCGCTGCGCTTGGCTTTTCCATGGTCATGATCCTGTTTGCAGCAATCCGCGAACGAATCGCTGTTGCGGACGTACCGGAAGCCTTCAAAGGGTCGGCCATCGCATTGGTCACCGCCGGGCTGATGTCACTGGCATTCATGGGCTTCGCCGGGCTGATCAAAGGCTAGCCTGGATTTCCCACAAGGTGAATTGCGTAGCAAGAGAGGGTGCCCTGGGGCACAACCTTAACCACAAAGGACACAAAGGAACAACATGTTACCCCATGTCCACAGAAGATTTATCAGGTACACGCTGTTAACGGAGAGTACGGCGCACAAACACGGAAACCCGCTTTTTTTGGAAGCCTTTGAGACCTTCGTGCCCTTTGTGGTGAGAAACACGGACTAGAATTATGCTCACCGCCATACTCGCCATCGGTATGCTTGCCGCCCTGTTTGGTTTGCTGCTGGGATATTCTGCCATCCGCTTCAAAGTCGAAGGCGACCCGATCGTCGACCAGATCGATGCCATACTGCCCCAGACGCAATGCGGACAGTGTACCTATCCGGGTTGCCGCCCGTACGCCAAAGCCATCGCCGCCGGTGAAGCAGACATCAACCAGTGCCCACCCGGTGGTGAAGCCACCATACAATCCCTGGCGGAATTGCTGGGTGTTGATCCCAAACCGCTCAATGCCGAGCACGGTGTACACAAGGAAAAACGGGTCGCCATTATCGATGAACAGGTATGCATAGGCTGCACCCTGTGCATTCAGGCCTGCCCGGTAGATGCTATTCTCGGCGCAGCCAAGCAGATGCACACCATCATCGAAATCGAATGTACCGGCTGTGAACTCTGCATTCCACCCTGTCCGGTCGACTGTATAAGCATGGTGCCGTTGAAACAGAGTATCCGCGAATGGAAATGGCCTTACCCGGCAGATGAACGACGCCCCATCGCGGCGTCTGCCGATTAATGGCCAAGGTATTTTTGCGCTCGCAGCCTGTACAATACAGCGTCTAATGATAACAATACTCGAACAAGCGCTAAATTTTCATGGAGGCTTGCGTCTCGACGCAAACAAGGCGCAATCGTTACGCACTCCATTACGCCAGGCCAGCATACCGGAACGCCTGTTTGTGCCCCTGAGCCAGCACATTGGTGAAGCCGCCGAGCCTTTGGTCGAGGTCGGTGACAGCCTTTTAAAGGGCCAGCCGATGGCCCGCTCATTAAGTTATATCAGCGCACCCGTGCATGCCCCGACCTCCGGCAGGGTTATCGATATCGGCGCCTATCCGGTCCCGCACCCCTCCGGGCTGAAAGCGGACTGCATCGTCATCGAGGCAGATGGTGAAGACCAGGCTGCGCCAAGCGGCCTGAGGATGGAAGCTGTATTTGAAGCCGATCCGGCTGATATTCGGCAACGCGTCCGCGATGCGGGTATCGTCGGCCTGGGCGGCGCCGGCTTTCCGACTTCGGTAAAGCTCAACCCGGGCCCGGACCGGGAGGTTGAACTGCTGGTCATCAATGCGGCCGAATGCGAACCCTACATCAGCTGTGACGAAGCGCTGATGTGCTGCAGGACGCAGGAGGTCATCGATGGCATACGCATTATGCGTCACGCCTTGCACGCCAGGCAGGTGGTGATCGGTATCGAAGACAATATGCCGAACGCCATCTCCTGCCTGCAAAACGGACTCGACGAAGCGGGTGACACGGATATCCGGGTGATTGCCATTGCAACGGTTTACCCGGCCGGCGGCGAGAAACAGCTCATCTATACACTGATCGGAGAGGAAGTTCCCAGCCAGGGCCTGCCAATTGACCTGGGTATCGTTTGCCATAATGTCGGAACCGCCGCAGCAGTCGGGCGTGCGCTGCTGCAGGGAGAGCCCTTGATCTCGCGTGTGGTAACGGTCACAGGTGCTGGTGTCAGGCAACCGGCTAATCTCGATGTCAGGATTGGTACGCCGATCGCTGAGCTCATTGCACAATGTGGGGGCTATACCGATAAAGTGGCACGGTTGCTGATGGGGGGACCTATGATGGGAGTGTCTTTACCCAGCGATGCCATGCCCGTCATAAAAACCACCAACTGCATTCTGGCGGCAAGCCGGCAGGAGGCGCCCCAGGCGTTGCCTGCCCACCCGTGTATCCGCTGTGGCAAGTGTGCCGAGGTCTGCCCGGCCAGCCTGCTGCCACAACAACTTTTCTGGTATGCGCATGCACAGGATTTTGACAAGGTTCAGGATTACAAGCTGTTCGATTGCATTGAGTGCGGCTGCTGTGCCCAGGTGTGTCCAAGCCATATTCCTCTGGTTCAGTACTACCGCTTTGCTAAAACCGAAATCTGGAACCAGGAACGCGAGCGGGAGAAAGCCGACATAGCACGGCAGCGTCACGAGTTCCGTCTTGAGCGCCTGGAACGTGAAAAGAAAGAACTGCAGGCGCGCCGCGCCAAGGCCAAGAAAGCACTCAACAAACCCAAGGCCGGCAGTGCCGATAGCAAGAAAGCTGAAATCACCGCGGCACTGGAACGCGTAAAAGCCAGGAAAGCCGAACAAGCGGCAACTGCCAGAAATACAGATAACCTGACCGAGGAACAACAGACTAAAATAGCGGAAATCGATAAACGCCGTGCATCCGATCACAACGAAAACCGACCCTGATGGAATTTCCGACACAGAGTTCACCCTATCTGCCGCTGAGCAACGATCTGAACCGCTTAATGGCACAGGTCATGCTGGCACTGATACCGGGCGCCCTGTGCCTGTTCTGGTTTTTTGGCTGGGGTGTGCTGTTTAACCTGTTGATCACCGCCACTACCGCCGTTACCGCCGAAGCCATGGTGCTGAAACTCCGCAAAAGGCCCGTGATGGCAACGCTCAGCGATGGCAGCGCGATTGTAACCGGTTTATTGCTGGGTCTGGCCTTGCCGCCGCTGGCTCCCTGGTGGATTCCGGTTGTCGGCGCCCTGTTTGCTATTATCGTCGCCAAACAGTTGTATGGTGGACTGGGTTACAACCCCTTCAACCCGGCCATGGTTGGTTATGTGGTTTTAATCATTTCCTTCCCGCTGCAGATGACACTCTGGTCACCACCAAGAGGGATAGAAGCAGAATTTCTGCCTTTCCTTGATACGGTACGGCTGGTATTCACGCAAGCGCTGGCCGACGGCGTGACACTGGACAGCGTAACCATGGCAACACCGCTGGACACGTCCAAAACCGAGATTGGCCTGAATCTAACCTGGAGTGAGATTCTTTCCAAACCCCTGTATGGCAGTTTCGCCGGCCATGGCTGGGAATGGATCAACATGACTTTCCTGATCGGCGGACTCTGGTTGTGGCAAAGACGCGCCATAGACTGGCATATCCCGGTTGGCATGCTTTCAGCGCTGTTTATTGTCTCCCTGCTCTTTTATATCGCCGACGCCGACAGCTTCGGCTCACCGATTTTCCACCTGTTCAGCGGCGCTACCATGCTCGGTGCCTTCTTTATCGCCACCGACCCTGTATCGGCGGCCACCACGCCACGCGGACGCCTGTATTTCGGTGCCGGTATCGGCATCCTGACCTATGTCATCCGCGGCTGGGGCGGATACCCGGATGGGGTGGCATTCGCCGTTCTGTTGATGAACATGGCCGCCCCGACGATCGACTATTACACCCAGCCGCGCGTATTCGGTCACCGGGACCCCAAGGACTCCTGAATCGTGTCTTACCGGCCGGTTTTAATCTCCACCATCTTCCTGTTTCTGTTCGCTGTGATAGGCAGTGGCCTGGTTTCATTCACTTTTGACAGTACCGCCGAACGCATTGCCGATAACCAGCGCAAAGCCCTGCTCAAGAGCCTCAACGAACTGGTCCCCAGCGATCGTTACGACAACGATATTTTCGCTGACACCCTCTATGTAAACAGCAGCGAACTGCTGGGAACCGATGACCCTGTGCCGGTCTACCGGGCCCGCAAAAACGGCTGGCCGGTTGCCGCCGTGCTGGCAGCTGTCGCGCCGGACGGCTATAGCGGCGCAATCAGGCTGCTGGTTGCCGTCAATCTGGATGGTACCCTGGCCGGTGTCCGCGTAGTCCAGCATCGCGAAACCCCCGGCCTGGGTGATGCTATCGAAGCCGAAAGGTCTGACTGGATTCTGGGATTCAAGGGCAAGTCGCTGACCAATCCGCTAAAGAAAGGCTGGAAGGTAAAACGTGATGGCGGGACATTCGACCAGTTTACCGGTGCAACTATTACCCCTCGAGCTGTCGTGAAAGCGGTGCACAAAGCTTTGCTATACTTCCAGTTACACGCGCACAGCCTGTTCGAACAAAGCCCTGATCAAGCCACTGATTCATGACGACCTATCAAAACATTATCCGCGACGGCTTCTGGTCCAACAATGTCGGCCTGGTACAGCTGCTCGGCCTGTGCCCCCTGCTGGCGGTCACGGGCACCTTTATCAACGGGCTGGGGCTGGGCCTGGCGACCATGGCAACACTGGTCGCCTCCAACGTCATCGTTTCACTGATCCGCAAGCTGGTCAGGCCTGAAGTCCGCATTCCGGTTTTCGTGCTGGTTATCGCCTCCATCGTGACCATCATCGAACTGTCCATGAGCGCCTGGTTCTACGAGTTATACAAAGTGCTCGGTATTTTTATTCCGCTGATAGTCACCAACTGCTCGATCATCGGCCGCGCCGAAGCCTTCGCTTCGAAAAACACCGTCGGCCGTTCGTTTGTCGACGGTGTCAGCATGGGGTTTGGTTTTCTTCTGGTACTGGTAGCACTTGGCAGCTTGCGCGAAATCATCGGTCAGGGCACCCTGTTTTCTCAGGCACAACTGATGTTTGGTGAGGCAGCCCGCTCCATGACCATCACTTTCGTCGATGGTTACGGTGGCTTCCTGATCGCGGTACTGCCACCGGGGGCGTTTATCGGTCTGGGATTGCTGATTGCCTTGAAAAACATTATCGACAAACGCCTGGAAAGCAAGGCTGTCCCATCGGTTACCAGTACTGAAGCAGCCAGAACCGCTGGATAGATGAACAAACAAAAACGCATCGAAATATTCACCCGGCTGCGCAACGAAAACCCCCACCCAACCACCGAACTCAACTACGGCAACCCTTTCCAGCTTCTGGTCGCTGTTACGCTCTCGGCACAAGCGACCGATGTGGGTGTCAACAAAGCCACCAGGGCGCTGTTTAGAATAATCAAAACCCCGCAAGCGATGCTCAGGCTGGGAGAACCCGCTTTAAAGGAACACATCAAAACCATTGGCCTGTATAACAACAAGGCCAAAAACCTGATCGCCGCCTGCAGGATTCTGCTGGAACAACACGGCGGCAAGGTTCCCGATCAACGCGAGGCGCTCCAAGCACTGCCGGGTGTCGGTCGAAAAACCGCCAACGTCATTCTCAATACGGCGTTCGGCCAGGCCACGATTGCGGTCGACACCCATATTTTCCGGGTATCAAATCGAACCGGTATCGCGCCAGGTAAGAACGTCAACGAGGTCGAACAAAAACTGCTCAAGTTCGTAGCGGAGGAATTCAGGCAGGATGCACACCATTGGCTGATTCTGCACGGCCGTTATACCTGCGTCGCACGAACCCCACGCTGTGGAAGTTGCGTCATCGAGGATCTGTGTGAATACCGGCATAAAACGGAAGTCTGACGCGAATGCTATTTAGTCAGGTTAATGTCATGTCAATAGCCACGGAAGGCACGG
>JAUXDG010000135.1 GCA_030618475.1 Gammaproteobacteria bacterium
GCATCGCAATCGCTTCATCCTGCCCATAGACCACCATTTTCAGGTCACGTTCAAGGGTACGCAATGAATCCTTGTCAGACGCAGATACGGTCTTCGCCGGAATACGTGCGATGATGGAAACAATCGCTTCAATATCCGCAACACCGATGGTTTTCTTGCGCCGGGAGGGCGGCAACAGGCGCTGGTTGGCACCTGCCTCGTCGATAACGTCGATCGCCTTGTCCGGCAGGAAGCGGTCATTGATGTAACGCGAGGAAAGCTCGACGGCCGCCCGCAATGCCTTGGCTGAATACTTGACCTCATGGTGTTCTTCGAATCGGGACTTCAAGCCTTTGAGTATGCTGAAGGTTTCATCCTCGGTCGGCTCGACCACGTCGATCTTCTGGAAGCGCCGCGTCAAAGCGCGGTCTTTTTCAAAAATGCCACGGTACTCCTGATAGGTGGTTGAACCAATGCATTTCAACTCACCGGAAGCCAGCATCGGCTTGATAAGATTAGACGCATCCATCACACCGCCGGATGCCGCACCCGCACCGATAATGGTATGGATCTCATCGATAAACAGGATCGCCCCTGGCTCTTTACGCAACTGGGCGAGTACATTTTTGAGACGCTTCTCAAAATCACCCCGGTACTTGGTGCCTGCCACCAGAGTACCCAGGTCGAGCGAATATATGGTGCTGTTCAGCAACACTTCAGGGACGTCTCCATCAACAATCAATTTTGCCAGCCCTTCGGCAAGTGCTGTTTTACCGACACCGGCTTCACCGACGTAGAGGGGATTATTCTTGCGGCGACGACACAGAATCTGGATAGTTCGCTCAACTTCCGAACGACGCCCGATCAAGGGATCAATCTTGCCTTTCATGGCCATTTCATTGAGATTGGTGGTA
This sequence comes from Gammaproteobacteria bacterium, assembly GCA_030618475.1. Classification (GTDB taxonomy): domain Bacteria; phylum Pseudomonadota; class Gammaproteobacteria; order DSM-19610; family DSM-19610; genus Thiogranum. The sequence goes on from JAUXDG010000135.1 coordinate 894, forward strand.
AAACTTTCCAACGCTGTCTTCTGTTTTTTATCAGCGCCGGCAGCCCCTTCGGCATCGGCCTCTGACTCGCTGTCGGGCTGATCCACCACCGCCTTGGAAATGCCGTGTGATATATAGTTCACGACATCCAGGCGGGTAATGTCCTGCTTGTTCAGAAAATAGGCTGCCTGTGACTCCTGTTCGCTGAATATGGCGACCAGAACGTTGGCGCCGGTAACATCCTTCTTGCCCGATGACTGAACATGGAAAACGGCGCGCTGCAATACACGCTGAAAACCCAGTGTCGGTTGTGTTTCCCGGTTGTCATTTTGAGGCAGCAGCGGCGTGGTTTCAGCAAGAAACCCGGTGAGTTCTTTTCTTAGTTTATCCAGCTCCGCACCGCAGGATTTCAAAACTTCCGCAGCGGTGGAATTGTCCAGTAAGGCGAGCATTAAATGTTCAACCGTCATGAACTCGTGTCGTTTTTCCCTGGCCTCCTTGAAGGCCAGATTCAGGGTAAACTCCAGCTCTTTACTTAACATCTTGATTACCTCATTGCCCTTCTAGGCCTCCTCCATGGCACACAATAAAGGATGTTTATTTTGCCGCGAGTATTCATTTACCTGCGCGACCTTTGTTTCTGCAACCTCCTTGGTAAACACTCCACAGACCCCCTTCCCGCTGGCATGTACCTGGAGCATGACCTGCGTTGCTTTCTCTCTCGGCATTGCGAATAACTGTTCGAGCAAATTCACCACAAACTCCATCGGGGTATAATCATCGTTATGCAGCACGACTTTATACAGCGGCGGCGGCTTGATTTTCGGCTTGGCCTCCAGCACCGATAGCCCGTGATCACCGGATTGTCTAGTCTCCTTACTCACACTCAGTATTGTAACCAAAATTAAACACGCTGAAACGACGAACTTTCAACGCTATATTGACAGAATACACCTGCTTTCAAAACAAGCAAGCACTGGGCCTAAGCCGGTGAATACATAAGAAAACCCTAAACATCGAATACTTGACTAATCGACTCGGCAGTCTAACAATAATACCGGCCGTACAGGCGAAAGGAGGAGTCGTTGTCATGCCAAAGAGCGTGAAACGATGCGATGGTAAAAAAGAACAGGCGTAACACCCGCCGCATAATACAGTGAGGATTCTACAATCATGGCGACAGGAATTGTTAAGTGGTTCAGTAACGCAAAGGGATACGGTTTTATTTCCCCGGATGAAGGCGGCGATGACATTTTCGCCCATTTTTCCTCTATCGAAATGGATGGTTACAAAAGTCTCAAGGAAGGGCAGCACGTCGAGTTTGACGTCGCTGACGGGCCCAAGGGACTGCAGGCCAGTAAAATATATTTCGCCAGCGCACTGGATTAGCAGCTGCGCTGGTCAAGCCCTTCATCCTGCCCGGGTGGGCAGGGTGCTGACTACATGTGATCGATAATCGCCTGACCGAACTGGGAGCAGCTCAATTTGCTCGATCCTTCCATTAAACGATCCAGGTCGTAAGTCACCGTCTTCGCAGCAATTGCCCCGGACAGACCTTTTATAATCAGATCGGCGGCCTCATTCCAGCCCATGTGGCGCAGCATCATTTCCGCCGACAGTATCAATGAACTGGGGTTGACCTGGTCTTTCCCGGCATACTTGGGCGCGGTACCGTGGGTGGCCTCGAACAGGGCCACCTTGTCTGACAGGTTGGCGCCTGGTGCCATACCAATACCGCCCACCTGGGCAGCCAGTGCATCGGAGATGTAATCACCATTGAGGTTCAGGGTGGCGATTACGCTGTACTCAGTCGGGCGCAGCAGGATTTGCTGCAGAAAGGCGTCGGCAATGACATCCTTGACGACGATCTCCTTGCCCGTTTTCGGGTTATTGAAGGAACACCAGGGTCCACCATCGATTTCCCGGGCGCCAAATTCCTCCCTGGCCAGCTCATACCCCCAGCTCTTGAAAGCACCCTCGGTGAATTTCATGATGTTGCCCTTGTGCACCAGGGTCACGGAGCTGCGATCCTGATCGATCGCGTATTGCAGCGCCCGGCGTACCAGCCGCCTGGTACCGTCCGCAGAAACCGGTTTCACACCAATGCCGGAGGTTTCCGGGAATCGTATCTTCCTGACACCCATTTCCTGTTGCAGAAAATTGATGACTTTTTTCACTTCGGCACTGCCGGCTTCCCACTCGATACCGGCATAGATGTCTTCCGAATTCTCACGGAAAATCACCATATCGGTTTTCTCCGGTTCCTTGAGCGGGCTGGGTGTACCCTCGTAGTAACGTACCGGACGCAGGCACAGGTACAGGTCCAACTCCTGGCGCAGGGCGACATTGAGGGAACGGATACCGCCACCGACAGGGGTGGTGAGCGGACCCTTGATCGCCACAGTGAAGTCCTTTATCGCTTGCAGGGTTTCATCGGGAAGCCAGCTGTTCTTACCGTACACCTGGTTGGATTTTTCACCGGCGTATATCTCCATCCATGAAATTTTGCGCTCGCCGTCAAACGCTTTTTCTACCGCCGCGTTGACGACGTTGCACATCACGGGTGTGATATCGACGCCGATACCATCGCCTTCGATGTAAGGCACGATTGGCTGATCCGGCACATTCAGCGACAGATCCTCATTTACTGTTATTTTCTCGCCCTGATCAGGCACGACAATCTTCTGATATCCCATGTGATTTCCTGGAGAGGTAAAAATGATCGCGCGATTGTATCAAATCAGCCACGGAAAACACCGAAAAAAAGTCCCTGCAACCAGAGGTCGCAGGGACTTTTCTGTCAACAGCTTATCTCTGGTTTAGAGTTCGCCGCCAGCGGCTTTGATCAGCGCTTCTTCAATGGCATTAGGTGAACACATGATATTGAAGAAAGTAGCGCCGGTATCGCTCTGAATCATCGGCAGATGCGGGTAGCTGATGGCAATACGGAAACGCGCATACAGGGCATAGACGTCACCGTCCGACACCAGAATTTCGTACGGCAGGTGGGCGGTAGAACGAATGGCCTCCTTGTCGACACGGCTCATGACATACTCGTCACCACTGCAGCCGTCATCGGTGAGGGACACACCAAATACGCTCTCGTCCTTACCGGGGATGTCGATACGGTATACCTTGGTTGCACCACCGAGTCCTTCGGCAAGCCCCTTCTCGACCGCAGCAACGGCTTCGTCATAGCTGTCGTATTCAGCGAGCTCACTGGGATCGTCGAAATATTCCATTCCGAACATGTAGTGGTACTTGCGCAAATCCTTGGAAGTCAGCTGCTTGTCGCCGCTACCGAAGGTTTCGGCATTTCCCAGCGCTGACTGCAGACTGGCAAGCACGCTGTTGGCACCAGAGGTGTCTTCGATACGATAAGCTTCGGCGTAATACACCGGATTGCTGTAGGAGACCTGAATCTCTTCACCGACTGTGGTGATGGAAACACGCTGACCGGCTACATAGCCCCCAAATTCGGAACTGGCAGCGGATTTTTTCAGGTCGTCACTGGTGATAATCAGGATGATAGCGCCATCATAAGGTGAGTAACTGCCGACAACTTCAAAACCGGCACCTTCAACCTTACCCTTCACCTCATCGGCGACAGCCTGGGAATCGCCACTGGTTTTGTAGCCCAGTACGAACGGTTTCATTATTTCTTCCGCGAAGGCATTTCCGCATGACAGTGCCAGCAAGGCACCGGACAGGAATATTTTCTTTACAACTTTCTGCATAATCACTCCTCCTCACGAGATTAATCGTGTTTTTAGGTACATCCAGAATCTGCGCGGGGCAATTCCAGCGTTATTATTATGGCCTTCGCACTCTGCCGGCTCCCCGCGCCCAACCACTGCTTGCCTGGGAAACCGGAGGCGAATCCGCGCAAAGTGGCGTTGGTCATAGTCGCTACTTTATGTACCGCAATAATAATGTCAAGTCTATGACGCCCAATACCGGCATTTTTTTATAGAAGTACATGAACTATACTTTATAACCATTTGTTTATACATTAATTGAGCAATCTATTGAGAGAGTTACAGGGTTATGGTCTGGAAACCAAGGGTCACTGTCGCCGTCGTCGCTGAACGACAGCAGCGCTTTTTGATGGTCGAAGAAGACGTCCAGGGGGTGGTACGTTTCAACCAGCCGGCCGGCCACCTGGAAGATAAGGAAAGCCTGGTGGACGCAGTTATCCGGGAGTGCCGGGAAGAAACCGCCTGGCGTTTTCAGCCGGAAGCGCTGGTAGGCATCTACCGCTGGCGAAACAGCAGAAACGGTGAGACCTACCTGCGTGCCACGTTTTGCGGTCATTGCGTCTCTCAAGATACCCATCGTGCACTTGATCAGGATATTGTTGCAGCACACTGGCTTGGGTTGGATGAAATCCAGTCCCTTTCCGATCAACTGCGCAGCCCGCTGGTACTTCGGTCGATTCATGATTATCTGCATGGCAAACGTTATCCACTGGATGTACTGGTTGATTTGCACGTGGAAGAATCTCTTTGACTAAACACAGTCATTGTATAAATTGTCCTGGAGCGGCTTGCTGGCCGGGCATCGCGCCGAGGGGCGGCGCTCCTGCAGGATCGAGCCAGACATTCAAAACATCCAGCAAAACCAGCATTCAGGTCGAGATTCATGCAATCACCGGGTAAACAAAAGGTCATCGTTGGTCTTTCCGGCGGCGTCGACTCTGCAGTGGCTGCCGCTTTGTTACTGGCGCAGGACTATCAAGTGGAAGCGCTGTTCATGAAAAACTGGGATGAAGATGACGAGGAAGATTATTGTCCGGCACAACAGGATCTTGCCGATGCCCGGGCGGTCGCCGGATGCCTGGACATCAAGTTAACGACCATCAGTTTTTCAAGCGAATACTGGGACCGGGTGTTTGAATATTTTCTTGCCGAATACCGGGCCGGTAGAACACCCAATCCGGACGTATTGTGCAACCAGGAAATTAAATTCAGGGCTTTCCTGGATTACGCACTGCACCTGGGTGCGGACTGGATTGCGACAGGCCACTACGCCCGGGTTGAAGGCTCCAGCAACACGCGAAAACTTTTAAAAGGTCGTGACAGCAACAAGGATCAAAGCTATTTTCTGTATCGACTGAAACAGAGGGCATTAAGCCATACCCTGTTTCCGCTCGGAAATCTGACCAAACCGGAAGTACGCGCAATGGCCAAGCAGAACGGTTTTCCAAACTTTGCCAAAAAAGACAGTACCGGCATCTGCTTTATCGGGGAACGCAAATTCAAGGATTTTCTGGGACGTTATCTTCCAGCACAGCCAGGTGAAATCATCACTGTGGAAGGAGAATCGCTGGGACAGCACCAGGGATTGATGTTTCATACCATCGGTCAGCGCCAGGGATTAGGCATCGGGGGTATCAAGCACAGCAGCGGCGAACCCTGGTATGTGGTTGACAAGGATATGGAGAAAAATCGCCTGATCGTTGCACAGGGGAAAAACCACCCCGCCCTGTTCAAGCCCTCGCTGCAAGCCAGGGACCTGCACTGGATTTCAGCAACACCACCAGCCGTACCCTCAAGCTGTCATGCCCGTATTCGCTATCGCCAGTCCGATCAGGCCTGTAAAATCACGGCGCTGAACGGCGACACAGCCAACGTCAGCTTTGCCGCACCACAGCGCGCGGTCACCCCCGGTCAGGCCATCGTGTTCTATGAGGGTGACCAGTGCCTGGGAGGTGGTACCATCTGCGCATGACCCGCAAAAACGACACAGACCGGGCGCTGGCATTCGCCGGTATCCTGCAGGCATTGCAGCTTGTGCAGAGCACCGCCTATGGCAAGCCGTATGATCTGGAGGCCTTCCAGGCGACCTTAAGCAGTATCCTGCTGATTGATGCTGCGACGGTCGAAGAAGTGTATGGCGGTGTCGTCGGTGTGAAAAGTGGTTTACGCCTGCTAAAAACGCAGCTGATGGGTGACAAACAAAAACCTGACAGCGAACTCAGCCGCTACCTGGTCGTGCTGTTGCATCTGGAACGCAAACTCAGCAAACGCGCCGATTTACTGGATAAATTAACCGAAGGCATCGAACGCGCGCAAAAACAGCTTGAGCATTTCGATATCAGTCACACAAATGTACTGGCCAGCCTGGCTGATACCTATGCGCAAACCATCAGTACACTTCAACCGCGCATTATGGTGAAAGGCGAGCCGACCCGTTTGACCGAAACCAGCGTAGCCAACCCGATACGAGCCCTTCTACTGGCTGCCATGCGTTCTGCTGTTTTGTGGCGACAGTGCGGCGGCACACGCCTGGGACTGCTGCTGGGACGCCGCAAACTCGCCGACACGGCTGCCGGTTTACTGCAGGGCAATATCTAACATATTGAATTAATAATATATTGTATATTATTGATATATATCGTTATTATATTATTCCGTCAGTGAAAAGCTTAAGAATCTGC
>JAUXDG010000039.1 GCA_030618475.1 Gammaproteobacteria bacterium
TTCAAGCGAACGCTGGGTCTCCGGATCAAAGGTGCGTATCGACTCAATTTCATCGTCAAACAAATCAACACGGTAGGGATTCGAAGCACCCATCGGAAACAGGTCAAGCAATGAACCGCGTATCGCGAATTCACCATGCTCCATCACTTGCGAAACACACCGGTAACCGGCCTTTTCCAGGCGTACCCGCATGCTGTCGAGATCAAGCTGTTCGCCGCTATTGAGTACCAGGCTGTACTGATCGAGAAATGATTGTGGCGGCAAGCGCTGCAGCAGAGTCGCAACCGGCACCAGTAGTATCCCTCTGCGCAATGTCGGTAGGCGCTGCAAGGTCAACAGGCGTTCGGAAATAATATCCTGGTGTGGTGAGCAGCTGTCATAGGGCAGCGTTTCCCAGTCCGGGAAACACAGAATTTCCAGTGTCTGATCAGCGCAGAAAAAGCGCAGTTGCTGCTGCAGCCGTTCAGCCTGCTGGCTGTCCGGCGTCATGATCACCAGCACGCCGTCGTGAGCCTGTGCAGCGCCGGCCAGCACCAGCGGCAGGCTGTCGCCGTATAATTTCGACCACCGCAGGCGGGCGCCAGGAGCAGGAAGACGCGGCTGCAGCGGACTGCTGGTGTCCGGTTGCTGTTGTGATTGTGTGGCGGCTTGAGACATGGCTGGCCGGAGCATCCTGCAAAGCGGCGTATTCTCGCACAAAGCCGAGCAAAAATAACCGGCGTCAGGCACCGGTTAAGGGGGATGGAGCACTAGCGAGGCCTCGCCTCAGACCAATAAGTCGTGATGAATGCTTTATTTTCTCGCAAAGGCGCAAAGACGCAAAGAATTATTCTTGGCGGGCTTTGCGTCTTTGCGGGCACCTCACCCCACTGCGCGGTCAAGAATCGGAGAAGAACTGTAGGGTAGAATTCATTCGACCGATCGAGACTGGCCGAATAAATTCGGCCCTACAGGTGTAACCTGTTGCCCGGGGTGCCTCCAAATATCAATGTGCCAGGAGTTAAGTTCTTCAAGAGAGCAATTCTTGAAACTTGATTCATTCTACATAAACAAACAGACATCCGATTTCTGGGCGATGGGCAGAAACGAGGTGGCACCCACGTAATCGGTCACTTCCTCTATGAATTCGCGCTTGTCAAAACCGAAAACGTCGACGGTCATCTGGCAGGCAATCAAACTGACATCGGCTTCCACACAGAGTCCACGCAGTTCTTCGACTGTGGCGACACCCTTATTTTTGAAGGTTTTTTTCATCAGGCTGGTGGCAACTTTTTCGAATCCGGGCACACCGGCCATCAACAGGTTGGGCATCGGCCAGCTGATATCCTGGAACCACTTGGGCCCGAAGGGCATTTTCATCGGCATTGCCGGATTTCCCAGTGGACTGACGTCACAGTCAAGATCCTTTTTCAGCAGCAGCAGTCCATAGAAAGTGAAGAATATTGAGCTGTCCCAGCCCAGTGCCGAGGCCGTCGACGCCAGAATAAAGGGAGGGTAGGCCCAGTCCAGCGTCCCCTTAGTGGCAATGATCGCCATGGACGGGGTCCTGGCATCTTCGATGGCCTGCAATCTGGCCGGTAATAACTCGTCGAGTTTGCTGCTCAACCACTGATCCATATCGATATTTTCAAGTTGGGCGTTCATATGCATCTCCTGTCCGGGTAAAGGGCTTGAGAAAAATACAGATAGTTATAATATTCTCACTTGCAAACATACTAGACGGTATGGAGATTAACGACAAACCAGTTGGTATGTCAATAGCGTTCTGCCAGCGGTTGCCGAATAATAGGGGGCGATTTTGTCAAGGCGGGTCATATATGGAAAACCTGGAAGCTGTCGCGCGGGCAGAGCGAAATCCTGACCAGACGCGTCAACGCATTCTCGAAGCTGCGTTTATGGAGATGTATCGCAACGGTTTCCAGGGCATGCGGCTGGACGAGGTGATTGCGGCCACTGAACTCACCAAGGGCGCTCTGTACCACCATTTCCCCAATAAACGGGCGCTGGGTTATGCGGTGGTGGACGAGGTGATTATACCGACTGTCGAAGCCGTGTGGCTGCAGCCGCTGAAGAGTTCAGCGGAGCCTTTACAGGGACTGATCGACGTGATCGAACAGATGCCGGACAATGAGCACAAGCCGCCGGAAATGATACGCTATGGTTGCCCGCTGAATAATCTGGCCCAGGAGATGTCGCCGCTGGATGAAGGATTCAGGCAGCGGCTGGATTATGCGTTCCGTGTCTGGCAGGATGTTATCCAGCAAACCCTTGAACGCGCCCAGCAGAAGAGGCATATTCGTGCTGGTGTAAACTGCGAAGAAGTCGCAACGTTTATCATGGCCGCTATGGAAGGTTGTATCGGTCTCGCAAAAAATGCGCAAAGTATGGAACGCTTGCATGTGTGTAACCGGGGACTGATTCAGTTTATCCGATCCCTGCAACCCCAAAAATAATCAAGGAGTAAGCATGGGGCAATCCCTGGCCGAGTGGCTGGTCCGCTGGCGTTGGTTGCTGGTGGTTCTGGCATTGGTAACGGCCGGCGTGGCGGCAAGCGGCGTACGTTTCCTCGACTTCTCCAACGACTACCGGATATTCTTCAGTAAAGAAAATCCACAGCTGGTTGCCTTTGAAAATCTGCAGAACACCTATACCAAGTCGGACAATGTCCTGTTTACCCTTGTGCCGGCCGATGGCGACGTGTTCACTGCGCACACACTGGAAGCCGTCGAGTGGCTTACGGAACAGGCCTGGCAGATTCCCTATTCCATTCGTGTCGATTCACTGACCAATTTCCAGCATACCTACGCCGAAGGGGACGACCTGATTGTCGAGGACCTGGTCACGGAAGCGCCGAGCCTGGGTGTCGAAGAGCTGGAAAAAATCCGTACTGTGGCCATCAGCGAACCCTTGCTGGTCAATCGTATTGTCTCACCGGCAGGACACGTCACCGGTGTCAATGTCATTATTCAGCTGCCCGGCATCGACACGGCAGCGGAAGTGCCGGAAGTCGTCAGCTTTGTACGCGATCTGTCCGGGCAACTCACTGAACGTTATCCTGATCTCAAAGTACATCTCACCGGCGTTGTGTTTTTGAATAATGCCTTTTCCGAGATGGCGCTGCTCGATATACAGACATTGGTGCCGATCATGTTCGGCATTATTATTCTTGTGCTCGCGGTTCTGCTGCGTTCGGTTTGGGGGACGCTGGCAACCGTACTGGTCATTGGCATGTCAATCATCACGGCGATCGGCATGACCGGCTGGCTGGGCATCAGGCTGACGCCGCCATCGGCGAGCTCGCCAACCATGATCATGACGCTGGCGGTGGCCAGCTGCGTTCACCTGCTGGTGACCTTCCTGCAGGGCATGCAGCATTCCGAATCAAAAACTGCCGCCATGAATGAAAGTCTGCGTGTTAACCTCCAGCCGATCTTGATTACCAGCCTTACCACGGCGATCGGTTTTATGTCGATGAACTTCAGCGACGCACCGCCATTCCGTGACCTGGGTAATATCGTCGCCATCGGCGTTATAGCCTCGTTCTTTTACTGTATCGCCCTGTTACCGGCGTTGATGCTGGTTTTGCCGGTCAGGGTGAAGACGGCCACCAATCATTCGGTCACGGCATTCGACGCACTGGCGGATTTTGTGATTAAACGGCGAAAGCCGGTGCTCTGGGGCATGTCCCTGCTGGTGGTCGGACTGGTGGCATTTGTTCCGCAAAACGAGCTCAACGACGAATTCATCAAGTACTTTGACGAGCGCGTCGATTTCCGGGTGGATACGGATTTCACCACTGAGAACCTGACCGGTATTTACAACATTGCCTACTCGCTGGAAGCCGGAGAGTCCGGTGCCATCAGCGAGCCGGCATTTCTGAACAAGCTGGAAGCATTTGCCAACTGGTACCGGCAACAGCCCGAAGTGCTGCACGTCAACAGTCTGTCCGACACCATGAAACGGCTCAACAGGAACCTGCACGGGGATGATCCCGAGTGGCATCGGCTGCCGGATCAGCGTGATCTGGCAGCCCAGTATCTGCTGCTTTACGAGATGTCCCTGCCGTACGGGCTCGACCTGAACAACCAGATCAATATCGACAAGTCCGCGACCAAACTGGATGTTTCCCTGAATAGCCTGTCCAGTAACAAGACCATCGCCCTGGAAGAACGGGCGCAGCAATGGTTAAAGGACAATGCGCCGGCATCGATGCTGGTCCACGGAGCCAGCCCGGCGATCATGTTTTCACATATCGGTGCGCGCAACATTCGCAGTATGTTGACCGGCACCACGCTGGCACTGGTACTGATTTCCTTTATCCTTATTTTTGCCTTGCGCTCATTGCGTATCGGCCTGATCAGTATCATTCCCAACCTGGTGCCGGCTGGCATGGCCTTCGGCTTGTGGGGCCTGCTGGTCGGAGAGATCGGTCTGGCGCTGTCGGTGGTGACCGGCATGACACTGGGTATCGTGGTTGACGACACCGTGCACTTTCTGAGCAAATACCTGCGTGCGCGAAGGGAGGATGGCTTGTCTTCCGCCGAGGCGGTGCGATATGCCTTCCATACGGTAGGCAAGGCACTCTGGACGACTTCCGCTGTCTTAGTCGCCGGATTTCTGGTTTTGACCAGATCGCCATTTGAATTGAATTCCGGTATGGGGCTGCTGAGTGCAATCACGATTGGCCTGGCTTTGTTAGCCGATTTCCTGTTGTTACCCACCTTGTTGATGACACTGGACAAAAAGGGACCATTATGAAAAATCCATGGCTGCTGATTCTGTTGAGTCTCCCGTTTAGCGTCCTGGCGCAGACAGCGGAACAGCGCGGACTGGAAATTGCCATCGAGGCCGATCGTCGCGATAGCGGTTTTCATGACTCCAGGGCATCGCTGCAGATGGTGTTGCGCAACAAACAGGGCAAGGAAAGTACCCGGCAGATTCGCGTCCGCACACTGGAGCAGCAGGATGACGGTGATAAAAGCCTGACGATCTTTGATCAGCCGGCCGATGTAAAGGGCACCAATTTCCTGAGTTTTACCCACAAGTCAGGTCCGGACGATCAGTGGCTCTACCTGCCGGCACTGAAACGCGTCAAACGAATTTCCTCGCGTAATAAATCCGGTCCCTTCATGGGCAGCGAGTTTGCTTATGAAGATCTGTCATCACAGGAAGTAGAAAAATTCACTTACAAATATCTTCGCGATGAAAGCTGCGAAGGCAGGGATTGTTTTGTGATTGAGCGTGATCCTGTTGACAAATATTCCGGCTATACCCGCGAGATTGTCTGGATTGACACGCAGGAATACCGGCCGCACAGGGTTGAATTTTATGACCGGAAGAATGCGCTACTGAAAACACTGACCTACCAGGATTATCACCAGTATCTGGACAAATACTGGCGTGCCCACACCATGTTCATGGAAAACCATCAGACAGGAAAGAGCACGCGTCTTATCTGGAGTGATTACGAATTCCAGAGCGGGCAGACAGACCGGGATTTTGACCGTAACAGCCTGAAACGGGTGAAATAAAAAATCTAACGGATCTCTTCGATGGAAAACTTTTTTTCCATGATAACAGGCGTGATCAGCGCATAGCCCTGCAATTGCCAGTGGGCAATTTCGCTAATGGCTGACGGGGTGACTTTTATGAAATCATGGAAGTCACCTTTCCTATAGCCGTAATCCTGGGCAGCGAGTCCACAGACCCGGAATTCGACACCCAGTTCGGAGTAATAACGCATCCTCTCTACGGCATCCTTGTACTTGTCATAGTTCTTGCTGGCAACTGTGACGATTTCAGTGCCATGAATGATGACTTTCAAATCCAGGAATTCGGGCGCCATGTCGTAGGGCGCATCCATCAGCGGATTCATCAGTGAGCGAATCCAGTACAGCGCTGAATTGATTTTAGCCGGGTCATCGAAATAAAAATCAAACAGGACTTTCTGCTCGGTGTACGGTGTCTGCACAAACTCGGCACCTGAGTCCGCCTGTGTGAATGTTGAGAACAACATGAGCAGGAGCGAAAGTTTTTTCATCTGGCGACCGCTTGCGGTATCGGGATACTAGGAGCCCGTCCAAAAAACCTTGAAATGAATCAAGTTTCAATAATTACTCTCGCCAAGACGCAAAGCCCGCCAAGTATAATGCTTTGCGTCTTGGCGAGAGAATAAACCACCCATCACGACTTATTGGTCTGAGGCGAGGCCTCGTTAGAGTATAGACGATTACACAGACAACGGCCGTTCCCGGTGGTATTGCATGGCAAGCTGCTGACGTTTTTCGTAGGCTTCACGCGCAACGCGGACATCTTCCAGAAAGTAGGGTAATTCTTCGAGTGTGAGCGCCTGCGGGCCGTCCACCAGGGCCTTGGCAGGGTCAGGGTGGAAATCAACCAGGATCATATTTGCGCCTGCTATCACCCCTTGAGCCGTGACGTGCATGACATCCAGTAAGCCGTCCGGCGCCTGGTCCCGGGTACCCACGGAATGCGACGGGTCAATACAGACCGGCATGCGTGTTAAACGTCTTACAACCGGCACATGGGCAAAATCGACAAGGTTGCGGTGTGGATCACCCATGTTGGTTTTCATGCCACGCAGGCCAAACACGACCTTACGGTTGCCCTCGCTGGCCAGGTACTCCGCCGCGTTGAGTGACTCTTCCAGCGTGATACCAAAGCCGCGTTTCAACAGTACCGGGTACTCGCGTTGGCGGCCGACATATTTCAATAACTCGAAATTCTGTGTATTACGGGTACCGATCTGAAGCATTATCCCTGTTGGGTGACCGGTCTGCTCCAGGGCTTCACGGATTTCTACAACGTGCGCCTCGTGGGTAACCTCCATGGCCACCACTTTAATGCCATATTTGCCGGCCAGTTCGAAGACATAGGGAAGACAGGATTTGCCATGACCCTGGAAGGAATAGGGGCTGGTGCGTGGCTTATATGCCCCCATACGCGTACACACCTGACCCTGTTGCTGTAATGCCTGCATCATGAGTTCGACGTGTTCGGGTGTATTTACTGCGCATAAACCGGCAAACACGTGCAGCGTATCCTGCCCGAAACGGACGCCGTTGTAATCGAACCAGGTGGGACGATTACCATCTTTATGGCGTCCCAGTACCCGGTACTCTTCGGAAATACGAACCACACGTTCGACCGCCGGCAGATTGGAGATATCTTCCACTGACACTGAGGCGGTATCGCCAATCAAATAGACTTCGGTAAGCAGCTGCTGTTCGCCGGTTTCCTGATGTATGCGATGCCGCACGTTCGGGATCCGGTCAAGATAGACTTCCAGCTGACGGAATTCTTCACTGTCGGTTCTGGTGTCAGGGGAAAGAATCAGAATCATGGCATTTTCCTGTCATTGGTCCCGGGAGCGCAGGGACAGATCATCATAGGTGTCAATCCTGCGGTCACGCAGATAGGGCCACGTGCGCCGCATCTCTTCACTGCGTTGCATGCAGCGTGATTATCGGGTGATTGACGTTCTGAACTCAACACCTTTAGGGAATTGCATGGTCAGACAGTGCAGACTGCCGTACTGCTGGATCAACGCTGAACAGGGAATCCGGATAATTTCCCGGTCCGGGAAACCCGATTGCAGCAGGCGGGCCGCCGCTCCCGGCTCGCCCGCAGGGAGCGCCCCCACGAGGCCATTGCTGCGTTCCGATCCTTGGAAAGGGCAGCCCATTCCCTGTTGGGTCGCGCCTCGCCTGAAGCGCCTGCTGGTGGTGCTCTGACCTCGTGTGGACGCTCTGAATGGGTCAATTAGGAGTAACTAGCGCGGAACCACTGCATGAATCACGTGCTGGTGCTCGAAGTAGACGATGAAATCACCGTATACCCAGTGACTGATCGGCGGTTCACCAACCGGACCAAGGCGCTGCTGTGGCTCGCCGTACTGTTGTAAGACCTGCTCCATGACTATGCCGTGTGCGGGTCGCGCCACTGTGGAACCGGATTGTACCGATTCCACCAGTAAGGTATCCGCGATAGCACCACCACCCGAGCAGACCAGCCCAAGCGAAAGCAGAAGGAAAAAGCTGAGTCGCCGCATGTTGTCCATCCTTATTGTCAACTTGTATAAGTACAATAATTGTTTTCGGCAGGCTGCGCTTGTGATTTAATGCGCCGCTATGTTTCGACCTCTAGCATTGTATATCGGTCTGCGCTACACAGGCGCAAAACGCCGTAACCACTTCATTTCCTTCATTTCACTGATCTCGATTATCGGTATCGGTCTGGGCGTTGCTGCACTGATCACGGTGCTATCTGTCATGAACGGCTTCGAACAGGAGCTGCGCACCCGCATTCTCGGGATGGCCTCGCACGCCAGTATCAGCAGCCATCAGAAACCGCTGACTGAGTGGGAACAACTGGCTGATCGAGCCACAGAGCACCCTGACGTGATCGGGGTGGCGCCCTATGTGCAGGGTGAAATCATGCTGACCAAAGGCAAGAAGGTGAGCGGGGCACTGGTGCGGGGCATTCTGCCAGACCAGGAGCCCAAGGTTTCCAGCGTCGGTCAACACATGCGCCACGGGCGGCTGGACGACCTTCAAGCGGGTGAATACCGCATCATCCTGGGCAATGAACTCGCCTACAGTCTGGGCGCGAACGTTGGTGACCAGGTCACCATGGTGACGCCCCAGGCCAATTTCAGCCCGGCCGGAATCCTGCCAAGACTGCGCCGTTTCCGGGTCACGGGTATTTTTGACGTCGGAATGTATGAATATGACCGGGGTGTCGCACTGGTGCACATGGAGGATGCGGCACGGCTGTTCAAGCTCGACAACGCCATAACCGGCATTCGGCTCATGCTGAAAGACCTGTTCAAGGCACCACAGGTTTCCCGGCAACTGGCTGGGCAACTCGGTGATGGTTTACGGGTGGAAGACTGGACCCGCCAGCACGCCAATTTTTTCCGTGCCGTACAGACCGAGAAAAGGGTCATGTTCGTGATTCTCACCCTGATCGTGGCGGTGGCAGCCTTTAACATCGTCTCGACCCTGGTCATGGTGGTTACCGACAAACGCGCCGATATCGCCATCCTGAGGACACTGGGCGCCACACCGGGCGATATTCTGCGCATCTTTATGATCCAGGGTGCCTTGATCGGTCTGCTGGGAACGGCATTGGGTATCGTCGGTGGCGTTGCGCTGGCCTTGAATGTCGAGACCATCGTGCCCGCTATCGAAGAGGCCTTCAGCGTCCAGTTCATGCCGGCCGATGTGTATTACATCAGCGACCTGCCTTCGAAACTGAACTGGCCGGACGTCTGGCAGATCGGCACAGTGGCGTTCCTGCTGAGTTTCCTGGCGACCCTGTACCCTTCCTGGCACGCTTCCAGGACCCAGCCCGCCGAGGCGCTGCGCTATGAGTAGCCCGCAGCCGATCCTGGCATGTTCGCAACTCACACGTTCCTTCACGGAAGGTGGATTTGACGTCAGCGTATTGAAAAATGTAAGCCTGACGGTTGAAGCCGGCCAGCGGATCGCCATCGTCGGCCAATCGGGCAGTGGGAAAAGTACCCTGTTGCATTTGCTGGGTGGACTGGATAAACCCACGGCAGGACAGGTACAACTGGCGGGTCATGATTTCAGCGCCATGAGCGAAAGCCGGCGCAGCCGCATGCGCAACCGATACCTGGGTTTCGTCTACCAGTTCCACCACCTGTTGCAGGAATTCACCGCCCTGGAAAACGTCGCCATGCCGCTGGTGATTCGGGGTGTGCCAATCAGCGAGGCCCGGCAACAGGCATTGGACATTCTGGAGAAGGTCGGACTGGAAGCGCGCGTCGAGCACAAACCGTCAGAGTTATCGGGCGGCGAACGCCAGCGCGCCGCCGTTGCCCGCGCACTGGTCACGAAACCGGACTGCATACTGGCTGATGAACCGACAGGAAACCTTGATCGGCGTAATGCCGAACAGGTCTATCAAATCATGCTGGAATTGAACCGGGATATCAATACCAGCTTTGTCATCGTCACCCACGATACCGACATGGCCGGTCGTATGGATGTGGTCTGGCATTTACAGGACGGTACCCTGAAAGCCTGAGTGAATATATAAAGGAGGATTGATGATGTTTTCCTATGAACGCCACCTGGTTGTGGCGCTGGTGTTAGCCGTGCTGGTGGTGATTGCCGCCGTTGTCGCCGCATTTTTTGGCGTGTCCGTTCCATTTATCGGCAATAATTAGAAAGGCCACCAGCCTTTGTCCAGCGAGTCTTCACACTTCGACAACTGGGTGTGGTAACTCTTGGCGCGGTTATCCACTTTCCGCGCCACTTTCATCAGCCAGGCTTTTTTCTTGTAGCTCTTGCGCTTAAAGCCGCCATGGCCTTCGTGGTAGGCGAGATACTGGTTATAGGCATCCCACTTGGAGATCCCGAGTTTGCGGTGGGAGACGCTGCCGTACCATCCGATAAAGTCCACCACATCCTCGAATTCGTCCCGGTCGGCCCAGCGGTTGCCGGTTGATTTGAGATACCAGTCCCAGGTGGAATCCTTGATCTGCCCGTAGCCATAGGCTGATGACATGCGGGTCCAGGGAATCACCCATAAGAGTTTTTTACGCGGTGGTTTTGCGTCGTGCACGAAGCGGGATTCCTGGTAGATGATGGCCAGTTGCACATGGACAGGCACCCCCCATTTTTCGTAACTGTCGAGCGCATCCGAATACCAGCCGCCTTTCTCGTTAAAAATGTCACAACTGTTGCGGATGTTTTCGGGGGGATTGTTGGCACAGGAAAGAACGACTGCTGCTGTCAGCAGCAGACATCCTGTAAAAATAACTTTTTTTGAGAAGCGCGGCATCGCTGGAAGCGCAGCTTAGCAGATTTCCGGGCAACGGGTTCAAGCGGCAGACAAAAACAGACCTCGCCATCGTAGGAGTACTAAAAGTGCAGATACAGACCTGCGTAGGGACCATCGAATTCGACGTCCGCAAAGGAGTCGTCAAAGTCATCGAGATCCAGTTTGATTTTTCTGTAACCGACATCCGCACCCACAAACCAGGGTGATGTATAGGTCGCCCGCACGGTGAAGTCGTAAAAACTGCTGCTCTGGTACTTGACATAGGCACCGTCAGCGCTGACTGACAGGCCGGTCAAGGGCAGATCGGCACCGATACCGACATACGCCATCGGAACCCAGCCGGAGATATCCGCGGTCTGAGTTCCCGATACGGCACCGGTTATGCGGGCTTTGCCGTCGATATATTTGGCGTTCAGTCCGAGATCGAGGTTGACGACGTTATCGAGCAGACTGTAGTAGAGGGTGATATCCGTCTGGTCGAGTTGGACCTTGCTGCTCACATCTTCATTGGCCTGAAAAGTAATGTCGCCATAGATCACCGTCTGCGCCAGCCTGCCGTTGGCATCCTCATCGATATCGGTTTTGCTGATTCTGACGTTTGGCAGCAGGGGTACGGGGTGCTCGAGACTGATGTAGTAATAACCCAGATTGCCGTCGTCGTAGCCCAGATCCTTGTTGACGTCGATATTATTGGACGAATCCTTGGTTTTGTAACGTGCCGTGCCGCCGATGTCGTAGTTCCAGTAGTTGGCGCCGACCCGCACGCCCAGGGTATCCGCCGCGGACAGGGTGGGAATCAGTAATACTGCTAATACAGTAATCAATGTGTGACGCATACAACGCTCTCCTTGCCGGCTTCGCTGCAATCCCCTAGCATAGCGCTACAGGGATGATGAGACAGGGATTTGTCTCAAAAACATGTCAGATAGCGGCATCAGGGATGAAATGCTTTATTCTGCGCTGGCTTTTCTAGCCGGCATCTGTGCTTTTCAGTATTGCTCCGAACTTCCTGCGGCGGGCGGGTGGTGGCTGGCCGTGTGTGTGGCATTGGTCTTTTTCCGGCCGCCGTGGCTGCGCGTCGCTGGCCTTGCCGCGGCCGGCTTCCTGTGGGTGTGGTGGCACGCCAGCCAGATAGCAGGCATACAGTTACCCGCCGAGCTGGAGGGCGGGGATGTGCTGGTCGAGGGGCTGGTGCAGGGTTTACCCGAGCGGCTGGACGACGGGCGGGTCCGTTTCCGCTTCCTGATAGAGCAATTCTCTGAACACGGCGATTGGCAGGCGCTGGAACTGGCCGCGCGAATGACCTGGTATCGGCAGGCCGCAGACGTGCATGCCGGTGAACGCTGGCAACTTCTGGTTCGCCTCAAACAACCCCATGGCTTTTCCAACCCCGGCGGTTTTGATTACGAGCGCTGGCTGTTCGCTCAAGGTGTCAGGGCCACCGGCTACATCCGTGGCAGCGAGCTGAACCGGCGCACGGCGTTAGCAAATCCGTACAGCGTGCACCGGCTGCGTCAACAGCTGTCGGCGCATCTGCAGGAGCTCCCGATCCCGCCGCCCATGCGCGCCTTGCTTCGCGGACTGGGAGTCGGGGATCGCAGCGGCATGTCAGCCGATCAGTGGCGGGTGTTGCAGCAGACCGGTACCAGCCACCTGCTGGCCATTTCCGGACTGCATGTCGGCCTGGTGGCCGGGCTTGTTTTCTTTATGGCGCGTAAAGTCTGGAGCGTCCTCGGCAGGCCGCTACGCTGGCCGGCACCGCGGATTGCCGCCCTGTGTTCCATGATTGCGGCGCTGGCCTACGCCATGCTGGCCGGCTTCCAGGTGCCGGCGCAACGGGCGCTGATTATGGTTTGTGTGTGGATGCTGGCGATCCTGTGGCAGGGCAGGCCGGCACCGTGGCGCGTCTGGAGTCTGGCGCTGTGGTTGATATTACTGTTTGATCCCTTGTCGGTGTTAAGCGCAGGTTTCTGGCTGTCGTTTGCCGCTGTTGCGTTGATTCTGCTGCTGACAGCCGGACGCAGTGGACGGCAGAGTCGCTGGCAACGGCTGTTGACCGTTCAGTTCGGGCTGGTTTTCGGACTTACGCCGTTGTTATGGGCCTGGTTCCAGCAGATTTCACTGAGCGCTCCTATCGCCAATCTGGTCGCCATTCCCTGGGTTGGTTTCCTGGTGGTGCCGGTATTGCTGACAGGCATGCTTTGTCTGCCGTTTTCGCCCCTGCTGGGCGACTGGTTACTCGGCCTGTCAGCGGATCTGTTGTCGATCTTGTGGTGGTTACTGGAACAGTTGGCCGTACTGCCGGTGAATTTATGGCAGTCACCCGCGGTTTCGGGCATCTGGATGCTGTTGTTTGCCCTGGGTGTTGTGGGTGCGCTATTACCGCGGGCACTATCACTGGCGCCGGTGAGCATGTTGCTGATGTCAGCGGTTTTCCGGCTGGAGCCCGAACGCCCGGACAGTGGTGCACTGTGGTTTTCCCTGCTGGACGTGGGACAGGGACTGGCTGTTGTCGTGGAGACCCGGCATCACGTACTGGTTTACGATGCCGGACCGGCATTCAGAAGCGGATTCAATAGCGGCGAGTCGGTGATTGCACCTTTTCTGGTGCAGCGCGGTTACCGGCATGTTGATCGTATGGTCATCAGCCACTCGGACAATGATCACCTTGGCGGCGCCGAAGCCGTGTTCGAACGACTGGATGTATTCGGCATCCAGAGTGGAGAACCCGGTGCCATCGGCTGGGCACGGGCGACATGGTGCCAGTCCGGGCATCAGTGGGTATGGGACGGCGTTCAGTTTGAATACCTGGCACCGTTTGACCGGGAGGAGGGCAACAACGGCTCCTGCGTGTTGCGTGTGGAGGCCGCCGACGGGCGGGTTGTGCTGTTAACGGGTGACATCGAAGGCAGAATCGAACAGCAGCTCGTTCGGCAACGTTACCAGCAACTGGCTGCCGATATTCTGGTGGCACCCCATCACGGCAGCCGCACGTCCTCGAGCGCAGAATTTGTCGAGGCGGTGAGACCGGATTATGTGCTGTTTCCGGTCGGCTACCGAAATCGTTTTGGCTTCCCCAAGCCTGAGGTGGTTGAACGTTACCGGGCTATCGGTGCCAGGATGCTTGATAGCGCTGAAAGTGGCGCGATTCAGTTGCGCGTGGAGGCCGGTAAACCGCTACAGGTGGTCGCCTACCGGCAACGCTCGAAACGCTATTGGAAAACAGAATTCTGAGCATTCGCCGGGTGCTTCGTATCCTGTCCCAAATCAAGTATCATGCTTCCGGTTTATTCCATACAGACAGAAAAGGATGACAACCCGTGTATGAACTGGTTACAGCCGGCGGCTGGCTCATGGCCCCCATCATCGCCTGCTCCATTATTGCCTTTGCGATCATCGCCGAACGCCTGTGGACGCTACGCGTCAAGCGGGTTATTCCGCGGCAACTGGTCGCCCAGGTGTGGGATTGGGCACAGGAGAAGAAGATGGACGTGGAGCGTATGCAGACATTGCGTTCCGGTTCCCCGCTGGGACGGATTCTGGCGGCGGGTCTGATTAACCGCAATGCCAGCCGTGAGATCATGAAAGAAATGATTGAAGATACCGGCCGTCATGTCGTTCACGAGCTGGAGCGTTACATCAATACGCTTGGCACTATCGCCGCAATTTCCCCTCTGCTGGGCCTGCTGGGTACCGTTATCGGCATGATCAAGGTGTTCTCCGCCATCACCACGCAGGGCGTCGGCAACCCCAGCGCACTGGCTGGCGGTATCTCGGAAGCCCTGATCACCACCGCTGCCGGTATGGTCGTCGCCATCCCGACGCTGATGTTCTACCGCTATTTCCGCGGCAAGGTCAACATGCTGGTGTTGCGTATGGAGCAACAGGCGTTGCGTATGGTGGAAGTGCTGCACGGACAGCGCTCCAGGGACGGTGTATTCGAAGATTAGATATGAAACTACGTCAAACCAGCAGCGAGGATGAACCGGCAGTCAACCTGACACCACTGATCGACGTGGTGTTTATTCTGCTGATCTTTTTCATGGTATCCACCACGTTTCAAAGAGAATCGGAAATCAAGATTGAACTGCCGGAAGCCAGCTCGGAACCGGTGGAAGAAAAGGAAGACGTGCTGGAGATCGTCATCGATATCGAAGGCCACTATTTCATCGGTGAACAGCAGGTTGTCAACACCGAGCTGGAAACACTGAAAATCGCAATCCAGAAATTCCTCGGTGAGCAGACCGAGATGCTGGTGGTGATCCGGGCCGATCGAAGCACGCCTTATGAAGCCGTGGTGCGTGCCATGGATGCCACTGCCCAGCTAGGCCTGCTGCAGATGTCCCTGGCCACCAATCAGCCGGAAAGCGAGGAGCAATGAAGCAAGGGAACGCTCGCTAA
>JAUXDG010000016.1 GCA_030618475.1 Gammaproteobacteria bacterium
GCCTTTTTCCTGTTCGGAGGCGGGCACGGTGGAGAACTTGGCTTCGGAACAACCCATACGGATGTAGTCCGCGGCCATTTCCTGTGTGGTCTCGCGCATGTCGTCTTCATCCGGGCGAATCCAGATGACACCTTCGCGCAGATTGGCGCGTGAAATGGTGACGCCTTCGAAGTTAAAGGCCTCGGTCTTGGCGCGGCGTGAACAGGCGCCGATGACAACGCGGTTGACGCCTTCGTTGTCTATGTCGTCCTGGATCATCTTCACGCCTTCGGCTGAACACAGGAAGTCGTGCTGCTGCACCACCTGGGCCTTGCCGTCGCGCTGGGCGATGGTGGCCAGTTCGTCGCAGTCCAGGCGTTCGCCCAGGCCGCAACCCTTGCATACATAAGCTCCAATTTTCATATCAGCCACAGCTTAACCCTCCGCTCTAGCAACTTTGTTCACCACCTGGATGGCGCGCAATGCGCTGGCCGTCGCGCTTTGTACCGCGCGGTTGACATCCAGGGCATCGGAAGAGCAACCGGCAGCGAAAAACGCGCCATTGGCTTCATCCAGTTCCACAAAACCTTCTTCGTTAAGCACGACTTCCATGGGGAAGCCGTCGGCCGGCACGCTGGGTTCCATACCGATCGCCAGCACGACCAGTTCGTGCGGGTTGCTGTAACGCTGATAACCCTCGGTATCCACACCGTGCAGGACCGGGTTGCCGGTTTCCTTGTCTTCGGTAATGGAGGCGACCTTGGATTTGGTGAAGGTGATGTTGGAATCATCCTGCACCGACTGGTAGAAATCGTCGATACGGTCGATGGCGCGGATGTCGATGTAGTACACCGTGCCCTTGGCGTCGTCGCCGTACTGTTCGCGCAGGTAAGTGGTCTGCTTCAGGCTGGCCATGCAGCAGATGCGCGAGCAGTGCTTGAGGTGGTTCAGGTCACGCGAACCGGCGCACTGAATGAAGGCCACGTCTTTGGCTTGCTTGCCGTCACTCGGGCGCAGGATTTTGCCGCCGGTCGGACCGTGCGGGTCGAGCATGCGCTCGAACTCGACGCTGGTGATGACGTTGGCGAAGCGGTCATAGCCGTAGGGCTGAATTTTGGCGGCATCGTAAGGCTTCCAGCCGGTGGCCCAGATGACAGCGCCAACGGTGATGGTGGTTTCTTCTTCCTGCATATCCAGGTCGATGGCGTCGTATTTGCAGGCTGCCTTCGCTGTGTCCGCGTCGGCCGTGCCGATTATGCGCGAATCCAGCACAAAGCGCTCCGGATAGGCCTGGTTGAACGGGCGGTAGGCAGCTTTGCGCTTGCTCAGTCCGTAGTTGTATTCGTCGTCAAACTCGGCTTCAACGGCGTCACCGCAGGCGCCGCAGTTGGTGCAGTTTTCATTGACGTAACGCGGGCTGGTTTTCAGCGTAACGCTGTAATTGCCGGCTTCGCCGTCGATGTTGGTGACTTCCGTCATGGCCATGACGCGCAGGTTACGGTTAGCCTTGATACGACGGAGGTTGATCTCCAGCCCGCACTTGGGATGGCAGAGCTTGGGGAAATACTTGTATAACTGGCTTACGCGGCCGCCGATTGATGGATTTTTTTCCACCAGAATCACCTGCTTGCCGTACTCTGCGGCCTCCAGGGCGGCTGTCATACCGCTGATGCCGCCACCTACCACCAGAATGGACTGGTTGGTTGCGATAACCTCTGACATGGATATTCCTCCGCAGGGTCACTGTGACTAAGAAACCAGAGCCGATCGGGAACCGGACCGGGATGAAAAATCAGGAGGCCAACCATACTCCTCCCCCCAGGGTGGCGCTAGAGGATGTATCTATAAAGAGCATCGAATCTTTCGATAACAAAATAGAACGCATATATAACACCCTGTATTTGTGGGCTTTGTTGCTGGCGGCGCGGAGACAGGGTACCTTTATGCAGGATTAGACAGGAAAATGGCAATGACAGCGCAAGTCCTCAAACCAGAAGAGTATTTTATTACCGACGAGCCCTATTACGAGCCGGTAGGCAACGAAATCGAGGTCTTTGAGGCCGCCTACCAGAATCAGTTGCCGGTGCTTTTGAAGGGACCAACGGGCTGTGGCAAGACCCGCTTCATGGAGCATATGGCATGGCGCCTGAAGCGGCCGCTGATCACGGTCTCCTGCCACGACGATCTGACAGCATCCGATCTGGTGGGACGTTTCCTGATCAGCGGCGGCGAAACCGTGTGGGTGGATGGGCCTCTGGCCAGGGCCGTACGCTCGGGTGGCATCTGTTACCTGGATGAGGTCGTCGAAGCGCGCAAGGATACCACGGTGGTTATTCACCCGCTGGCCGACGACCGGCGGGTGTTGCCCATGGAAAAGCTCGGAGAGTTGCTTGAAGCCGGTTCCGATTTCTGCCTGGCTATTTCATACAATCCGGGCTACCAGAGCGTGCTCAAGGATTTGAAGCAGAGCACGCGGCAGCGTTTCGTGGCGCTGGAGTTCGATTATCCCTCCGCTGAGCTGGAAGCGAAAATCGTGGCCAATGAGGGCGGTATCGAGCTTGCCATGGCCGGGCAACTGGTGAAATTTGCCCGCATGACCCGCAATCTCAAAGGCAGTGGCCTGGAGGAGGGTGCCAGCACACGCCTGCTGGTGCATGCTGCAAAACTGATAAAAAGTGGTATTCAGCCGGTTGTGGCGTGCCGCTGCAGTATTGCCCAGGCGCTTAGCGACGATGAGGAAATGCTTATTGCCGTCAATGAGTTGAGTGCCGCTATCTTTTAGGGCCTGTTAACACTATGGAAGCGCCAGCGTTGCTGCCCCAAAATCGGCCAGGCAAGGCACGAGGAGAGAAGTTTAGTGACTCTAAATGAGCGACGAGTAACGCCGGCTGGCCGATTTTGGGGCGCAACCCGAAGGGACGGGGCCATTTTTCCGCAGGCCTGCGTTGCCGCTCGCTTATGTACGGCAGGCACATGGCACTCGCGGCGCCTTGTCCTGCAAAAAAATGGCCGCCGTCGCTGGTGTTTCCATAGTGTTAACAGGCCCTAATGGTCGAGCTCCCGACCATTGCCGAATCCGCCACCCGGGACGCCCTGGTGGAAACACCGTTCGATGATTACGAACTGATTGACTTCGGTCGTGGCCGCAAGCTGGAACGCTGGGGCCCGTATGTCACCGAGTCTCCGGATCGCCACGCTGTCGGTGAGCGCGGCAAGGTGTCGTGGCAGGCCGACTGGATTTATGTTGATGAAGTCGGGCAGGGTGGTCACTGGCAAGCGACCCGCAGCGGGCTCGACAGGCAATGGACCGTGCAGCTGGGGGAGGCGACTGTGGTCTGCCGCCTTGAACCGCAGGGCCGTGTTGGCTTGCGTGGGCGGGAACTTCTGTGTGCCACCTGGATTGGTCAACGCATCGAAGGCTGTTATGACCTCGAAGAGCTGACCGTCTTGAACCTGTTCGCCGGCAACGGTTACGTGACCGCGCAGGCGCTGGCGGCGGGCGCCACTGTGGTGCATGTCGAGGCCGATGGCGACATGCTGGAGCTTGCGCGCCGGCAGGCCGGCCGGCTAAACGTGGAGTACGTTCAGGACAATGTCATGGATTTTGTCGAAGCGCTGCTGCGTCGTCAGCAGCGCTTCGACGTGATTGTGTTGCCGGCCCCGGATCTCGGGCACGGCCCGAAGGGACAGCTTTGGGATCGTGAAGTGGATTTGTCCAGACTGCTGAAATACCTCCCCAGACTGGTGACCGAGGACTGCCTGGGGATCTGGTTATCGACCGACGGCGGAGCTATTACCTGGAAAGCCGAAAGCCTCGGCCAGTTGCTGCACGAGGTCCTGCCCGGTCGCACCATAGAGCCTCTGAACCTGGGTGTGGCGACAGCAGATGGCCGGGTGCTGCCGGCCGGTGTCGCGGCGCGCTGGTATGATGAAACCGGGTTTCTGCAAACCAGTGGTATGCCGTTGACAGCGGCACAGCTCGAAGAACGCCTCGATACGCATATGGTATCCCTGGGTGCTGCGGAAGAGCCTGCATGTGCACTGGCCGACTATTCGCGCCAGCAGCAGGATTTCGTATTGCGTTGCGCAGCTATGGTGGCGCGTACCAGCTCCGGTATGGCGTTTAACTTTGTGTCGCATGTCTGTAGCGCGCTACGCCTCATGGATGAAGCGGGTGTGGAAGCCTGGCTGCTGCACTGCATGGATGTCTACGATACCAAGGGCTTGCATTCTGCTGTCGTTGCCTTCAAAGACGTTGACAATTTCGCGCGCGGGTACAGGGAGCGTGCCACCGGGCTGGCACTGGACGAGATCGCCAACGTACTCGAAGCCTTTGTGCACGGCCTCAACGGCCGTTGCCTGAAGGTGGCATGCGGAGAACATGTCTTTACCGATAGCGAATCCCTGTTTCTGCCGAATGTTATCAGCCGATTCAAACAGCGCGATAAAAACTTTCAGTTATATAAAGCGATGGCGGTGCACCAGTGGGCGCAGACCTGGTACGGAACCTGGCGCGTCGATATCAGCGAAGCATTGAGCCGTTATCCGGACTACCCGTTGGCGCTGAATTGTTTTCATGCCCTGGAGACCTTACGCCTGGATGCGCGTGTCAGTCAGATGTTGCCCGGCGTTTTTCGTCAACTTCAGGAATTCCGACAGGCAACGGATGCATCGATGGATGAAGCCTGGCAGCAGGCGGCGCGGCGATTAGCGTGCACGGATGCGACAGTCCAGGACAGTCTGAGTCTCATAGAACCAACAATGGACAGCGCCTTGCCGGTAGCACCTCTTTACCAGGGTGTGCTTCGTCCAGACGAAGTCAGCAAGGTGCGCAAGGCACGCATGGAGGCGGACAAGCAGGCCTTCCGTATTGGCCTGTTGAAAATACAGAATGATTTAAAGCGCAGGCAAGCGGAGCAGCACGAGGACGAAACACAGCAAGAAAACACGGCAGCAGCGAGCGGCGATGAAAAGCCGGCATTCGGCCTTCGCAAAATCGAAGCGGAAGAAACGGCGGACGGATTTGCCTTTCAAATCGAGCTGGATGGCAGGCCGCTGCCGGTGCCGGATAATGTCAAGAGTAGCATGGCATCCATCCTCCAGGATCTGGGCGATATCCCGGAAGAGTATCTGTATGCGGCGGGTGATGGTGCCTATTTTGCCGGAGATATCGGCGAACGCAGGGCTGACGATGTCTGGAAGGGTACCTATCATGAGGAGGGTGCGTTTCTCTATAACGAGTGGGACTATGAACGCCAGAATTACCGCAAGAACTGGGCGGTGTTGCGCGAAATGGATGTGCATCCGACGCACGATCATTTCATTGACAGGACCTTGCACAAGTATCGTGGCCTGGCCATGGATCTGCGGCGCACTTTTGAGGCGCTGCGTGGCGAGGACAAGCTGTTAAAGAAACAGCCGTATGGTGATGATGTTGATATCGATGCACTGGTCGAAGCCGTGGCGGATACACAGCATGGCGAGGAAATGACGGATCGCCTGTTCGTAAAATTGCACAAGCTGGAACGCAATATCGCCGTGATGTTTATGGTGGACATGAGCGGTTCCACCAAGGGCTGGATCAATGATGCAGAGCGCGAGGCGCTGGCATTGTTGTGCGAAGCGCTGGAAACACTGGGCGATCGCTATGCAATTTACGGCTTTTCCGGTATGACGCGCAAGCGCTGCGAAGTCTACCGTGTCAAGAGCTTTGACGACCGCTATGATGATGATGTCAAGGCGCGTATCAGCGGTATACGGCCAAAGGATTATACGCGCATGGGTGTGACCATCAGGCACCTGAGCTATCTGCTCAATCAGGTCGAGGCGCGTACCAGGCTGTTGATCACCCTGTCTGACGGAAAACCCGATGATTACGATACCTACCGTGGCGCCTACGGCATTGAAGATACCCGGATGGCGTTGATCGAAGCCAAACGCAGCGGCATTCATCCCTTTTGCATTACCATCGACAACGAGGCGCGCGACTACCTGCCGCATATGTATGGTGCGGCTAACTATGCGGTGATTGATGAAGTTCGCAAGCTGCCGCTGAAGGTGTCGGACATCTATCGGCGCTTGACGACATGAGCGCTTTCACGTCTTTTCGCGTGTCTGGCGATTATTCGGCAACAGCTTGCCGTATATCAGTACCACAATATATAGTGTTTTTCTGTTTGATAGATTTCTCCCGGTATAAGCTCGAATTCGCTTCAGCCGCAGCTAAATGTAAAATTGTAACTATCTGAAATATAAGTAAAATATAAATATTAATAATTTTTGATTTTGGCTTGACAGGTGCCCGGGTGGCGCCTAATCTTATTAAGCGCATATACAACATCTTGTGGTTGTGTCGAACATGATACCAATATGTCGGGGTCGGTACTGGAAACGGCAGCAACCGCAGTAAAATCCATTACAAGGAGTCAGGAATCGCAATGAAATCAGTTCAGCTGAAGTCTGTTTCGAGCGGGGTGTCAGGTATCCCTTTGCAGGATGCATCTTTGGATATCTGGGACAAGAAGTACCGCCTGAAGCGCAAGGACGGCGTCGCCGTCGACGAATCCATCGATGATACCTATAAGCGTATCGCGCGGGCGCTGGCGGATGTGGAAACGACCCCTGAGAAGCAGACACACTGGGATGAGCAGTTTTTGTGGGCGCTTCGCCACGGCGCCATTCCTGCCGGACGTATTACATCCAATGCCGGGGCGCGGCAGCACAAGCCCGCGACATCGACGATTAACTGCACCGTGTCCGGCACGATCCACGATTCGATGGATAATATTCTGGAGCGCGTGCACGAGGCCGGCTTGACGCTGAAATCCGGTTGCGGTATCGGTTATGAGTTTTCGACGTTGCGCCCCAAGGGGGCTTATGTGTGCGGGGCTGGTGCCTACACCTCCGGGCCTCTGTCCTTCATGGATATCTACGACAAAATGTGTTTCACCGTGTCTTCTGCCGGTGGCCGTCGCGGTGCACAGATGGCAACGTTTGATGTGGGTCACCCGGATGTCATGGATTTTATTCGCGCCAAACGTGAAGACGGCCGCCTGCGCCAGTTCAACCTGTCTCTGTTGATCACCCAGGAATTCATGGACGCCGTGAGCAGGGACGGTGAGTGGAAGCTGGCGTTTCCGTTGAACGAGCAGGAAGTCGAGGAACAAGGTATTGATCTCTATGACGCCAGCCAGGTTGTCTGGCGTGACTGGCCGGACAAGAATGGTTACCTGGCTAACGAAACCGGTCTGCTAGCCTGCAAGGTATACAAAACCATCAAGGCGCGTCATTTGTGGGACATGATAATGGCGTCGACCTATGATTTTGCCGAGCCGGGTTTCATTCTCATCGACAAAGTTAACGAGATGAACAATAACTGGTTCGTGGAAAACGTGCGCGCTACCAACCCCTGTGTGACTGCGAATACCTGGGTACATACCGAAGCCGGACCGCGCCAGGTGACGGAGCTGCTTGGAAAGCCCTGCATCCTGATGGTCGATGGTAAAAAGCATGCGAGTGGGGCGGAGGGTTTTTTCAAGACGGCAAGCAAGGCTGTTGTTCGCGTGCAGACAGCAGAAGGTTACCAGCTACGTTTAACAGCCGACCACCGGGTCCGCCGGGTAGCACGGTATACCCGTTACACAACGGAGACAGAGTGGTGTGAGGCCGGACAATTACACGAAGGTGACCGGCTGTTGCTGAATGATCATCGTGCCAGCGTGGAATGGGATGGCGCCTATAACAGCGAGCAGGGTTATTTGCTTGGCTTGTTGGTTGGTGACGGTACATTGAAGTCTGACAAGGCGGTTCTCTCGGTTTGGAAGCCTGCTGTCGCGGTAAATGGGATGAATGCTGTTATTTCGTCGGGTGCCGAGGCAGTGATGTCGGAAGCACTACGGGCTGCGCAGACGATGCCCCATCGGGCAGATTTTACCGGTTGGAGTGAGGTAAAAGGACGTAATGAATATCGGCTGTCGCTCTCTGCGTTGACAAAACTTGCTGATGAAGTCGGTATGTGCCCAGGAAACAAGGCCATAACACCGACCATGGAAAAGGCGTCCAGTGACTTTTGCAGGGGTTTTCTGCGCGGTCTGTTCGATGCGGACGGGTCGGTGCAGGGTAGTCAGGTCAAGGGCGTCAGTATCAGGCTCGCTCAATCCGATCTGCACCGGCTTGAGGTTGTGCAGCGTATGCTGCTTCGCCTGGGCATTGTTACGCGCATCTACAAGGACCGCCGCTTGGCAGGGACAGCCGATTTGCCGGATGGCCGGGGCGGTAGTGCTGAATATGCGATCAAGTCGCAGCATGAACTGGTTATTAGTGGTGAAAATCTGATTCAGTACCAGGCTCTGGTCGGGTTTGCCGATACCGATAAGGCGCAACGCCTTGATGAAACGCTGGCCCATTATAAACGCAAACTTAATCGTGAACGCTATGTGGCGCGTGTCGTGAGTGTGGACGAAGACGGCTTGGAGGATGTTTTCGATATACAGGTGCCTGGTATCAATACTTTCGACGCTAACGGTTTGCACGCACACAATTGCGGCGAACAGCCGTTGCCGCCTTATGGTTCCTGTCTGCTGGGTTCCGTCAACCTGACCAGATTTGTCCGTAACCCTTTTACCGAAAACGCCCATTTTGACTGGCAGGAGTTCCGCAAGGTTGTGGCGGTCTTTACCCGTATGCTGGACAATGTAGTGGAGATCAATGGTCTGCCGCTGGAAAAACAGCGTGAAGAAATCATCAGCAAGCGCCGACACGGCATGGGTTTCCTGGGGCTGGGTTCAAGCTTGACCATGTTGCGCATGAAATACGGTTCCACCAACTCGGTGGAATTTGCTGAAAAGGTCAGTTGTGAATTGGCTTTGACCGGCTGGCGGGTTGCTCTGGATCTTGCCAACGAAAAAGGTCCGGCACCGCTGCTCGGACAAGACTTTGAAGTGACTGCAGAGATGCTGCGCAAACGTCCGGAGATGAAGCAGGACGGATATCGGCTGGGTGACAAGGTCAAGGGCAAGGTGCTGCATGCCAGGTACAGCCGTTATATGCAGAAAATTGCCCAAGTGGCGCCGGAACTGGTCGATCATCTGGCGGAAACGGGAGCACGCTTTACCCACCATTCATCAATTGCCCCAACTGGCACCATCTCTCTGTCGCTGGCCAACAATGCCAGTAACGGAATTGAGCCCAGTTTTGCACACCATTATTTCCGCAACGTGATACGGGAAGGCCGCAAGACCAAGGAAAAGATCGGTGTGTATTCTTTCGAAATGCTGGCCTACCGCGCTATGGTGAATCCCGAAGCGCTGCCGGATGCCGAAGAGGAAAGCAAACGACTGCCGGATTATTTTGTTTCGGCCGACGATATCACTCCCAAAGAGCACGTTGATATCCAGGCGGCGGCGCAGAAATGGGTGGATTCGTCTATTTCCAAGACCGCTAACGTACCGACCGATTATCCATTTGACGATTTCAAAGATATCTACCGCTATGCCTATCAGCAGGGTCTGAAAGGTTGTACAACGTTTCGTTTCAACCCGGAAGCCTTTCAGGGCGTATTGGTTAAAGAGAAAGATCTCGAGAACACCACCTATCAGTTCACTCTGGAGGACGGCAGCGTTGTGCAGTTAAAAGGTAACGAAGAAATTGAATACGACGGAGAAACCCATACTGCGGCCAATCTGTACGATGCCTTGAAAGAAGGCTATTACGGCAAGTTCTGAGTGGCTAAGGCGAGACGTTACAGGAGTTCGACATGTTGAAGAAAATTGACCAGAAAATTGTGGATTACGAAGTAGTAACGGACCGGCAGCCGAAACAGGCCGTAGCGGCGGAGATAAAAGAAGAAGACAAGATTGTCCATCTGCATGAAAAACTGAAGCGGCCTGACATGCTGCTGGGTTCGACGTACAAAGTCAAAACACCACTATCAGAGCACGCCTTGTATATCACCATTAATGATGTGGTCCTGAATGTGGGGACGAAGCATGAGTTGCGGCGTCCGTTCGAGATCTTTATCAATTCAAAAAACATGGACCATTTCCAGTGGATTGTGGCGCTGACGCGGATTGTATCGGCTGTATTCCGTAAAGGTGGTGACGTCACGTTCCTGGTCGAAGAACTGCGTTCGGTGTTTGATCCGCGTGGCGGCTATTTCAAGAAAGGCGGTAAATACATGCCATCGCTGGTGGCGGAAATCGGTGACGCCATTGAATGTCACCTGCGCATGATCGGCATGCTGAAGGATGACGGCCTCGACGAGCACCAGAAGAAACTGCTGGCGGAAAAACGCGCAGAGTATGAAAGCGCGGTGGAAAGTACGGCAGCGGCGAAATCCGGCGATTTTCCGGAGGGTGCTCAGTTGTGTGCCAAATGTCATACCAAGGCGGCTATTCAAATGGATGGCTGCTTGACCTGTCTCAACTGTGGGGAGTCCAAGTGCGGATAAAGGGGCTGGTGCTAGTAATGGGAGATGCCTTATGAATATGTTACATCAACCCCTGCCCGGTTACTGGTACACCAATATCGTTGGCCAGTTGCAGCAGGTGCGCGTGGTTTTGCACGAAGGGCCGCGACAGAGCCGTATCATGCTGGAAAGCATTAATGGCAGAAGGCAGGCAGTTGACCTGGACGGTTGGTATCGGCTGGATCTCACCCTGCACTCACCCGGCGCTGAACGCCGGCGGCGACCTGGGAACAGGGACAGTACGGATAAGTTGTTTTAGTGCGCATATTTCTCCATCGTGAAATTTCAATCCATTGCGGGCCCTGCAGGCGCTCTGCAGGTACTGGTAGAAAAGACCGTTGCTGAAACCGTCGCAGTTGCGGTGATTTGTCATCCGCACCCGCTGCACGGTGGAACGCTGACAAATAAAGTCGTTCATCAGCTGGCAAAAACCTTTAACGAGATGGGTGCGGTGACAGTACGTTTTAATTTTCGCGGTGTTGGCGAGAGCGAGGGCGAATATGATGAAGGCCGGGGTGAGCTGGAGGATCTGGTCGCGGTTGCCAGATGGGCGGGGGAACGTTGGCAGGGTCTGCCGCTCTGGCTGGCCGGATTTTCCTTCGGCGGGTTCATTGCGCTGAAAGGGGCGCAGCTGCTGGAGCCGCGCAGACTGGTAACCGTTGCACCGGCCGTTAATCATTTTCCGGCCGAGTCGTTGCACCTGCCTGGGCTTGACTGGTTAGTGATTCAGGGTGATAGCGATGACATCGTGCCGGCTGTGCAGGTAAACAATTGGTTGGAATCGCTGAAATATCAGCCGCAGTTTGTCTTGATTGAAGGAGCCAGCCATTTTTTTCATGGCCGCTTGAATGCGCTGCGACAGGCGCTTATCGATGCATTTTGAGCAGATCAGTATCGCTTGAAGTTTTTGACGAAGCGGAAAACTTCCTTCGCGGAAATGAAGATTTTTGGAATCATGTGATCATTAATCGAGCAGGTCCAGTAGGCTGGAAGTACACCGCCTTTAAAAAACGGCCTCGCACTGACTGATAGACCGTTAATCTTTTTTTCTACTTTTGCATTCATGCGCGGTCCAGGTATTCTGTTTTTCCCACCTGGAATTGGGGTGAAGGGCATTCCATTAATTCTGACTCCAC
This sequence comes from Gammaproteobacteria bacterium, assembly GCA_030618475.1. Taxonomy (GTDB): domain Bacteria; phylum Pseudomonadota; class Gammaproteobacteria; order DSM-19610; family DSM-19610; genus Thiogranum. Next base: position 11,581 of record JAUXDG010000016.1, read on the forward strand.
TATGCAAATTATAGACTTTCAGAAGCTGAATCTATTAAGCCACGCCAAACATGGTGAAAGCGTCGGATGGAGCAATGCGTCCTGCTGCCTTCCCGGTCCGCTAACCTGCTAAAAATCGTGGTTTATTTAACCTGTTCCGCGGACGCTGGCTCAATAGATGATATAGAATTCAACTATATTCTTATATGCTTGTCAATACATGGGCGTTCGGTGAATCAGGTGGTGTCTTCATTTGATGATCGGATTTTCATGGTTTACCGGGATCGGCGCTAAGGACGCCAGCCGAAAGAATAGGCATAATAAGGATTTAGCCGGTTGGGCGGCACACATAGACTATGTACGAGAAATATTTCGGACTGACAGAGCGGCCATTCTCAATTGCGCCTGATCCGCGCTTTCTGTATATGAGTCAGCAGCACCGTGAAGCGCTGGCGCATTTGTTATACGGGGTTGGGGAGGGTGGCGGTTTCGTTCAGTTGACCGGCGAAGTTGGCACCGGGAAAACCACCATATGCCGCTGTTTGCTGGAGCAGCTTCCTGATAATGTCGTTGTCGCGCTGATACTCAATCCGCGGGTAACCGCACTGGAGCTGCTCGCCAGTCTTTGCGATGAACTGCACATCCAGTACGTCAAAGACACAACCAGTATCAAGTTGTTGATCGATGCGCTGAACACCTACCTGCTGGATACCCATGCCAAAGGGCAGCGCGCCATATTGATGATAGACGAGGCGCAGAATCTCAGTGCGGAAGCGCTGGAACAGGTCCGCCTGCTGACCAACCTGGAAACCACACGCGAAAAGCTGCTGCAGATTATCCTCATCGGACAACCGGAATTGAGAGAGCTTCTGGCGCGCGAGGATCTGCGCCAGCTGTCCCAGCGGATCAATGCCCGCTTTCATCTCGAGCCTATCAGCAGGGCTGAGACAGCCGCCTATATTCGGCATCGATTGCAGGTATGCGGTGCCAGAGAACCGCTGTTTAACGAAAATGCGGTCGACCTGGTGCACAAATTATCCGCCGGCGTTCCCCGGCTGATCAATGTCGTGTGCGACCGGGCGATGTTGGGCGCCTTTGTGGAAGGCAAACGCAAGGTTGACGCTGCGATTGTTCATAGAGCTGCCATGGAAGTACTTCCTGAGGAAGGGCTGGATTCGCCGAAGCAAACAATCTGGCCCTGGCTGGCTGCGAGTGCTGCTGTTGTCCTGGTAGCGGCACTGGTTTTTTTGCTTTTCCCTTTTGACTGGCGGCCGCAGACCTCTCAGCTTGTCATGGAGCCCATCGATAAGCCGGTAAAAAGTGAACCGCCAGCGGCTCCAGTTACCGACTTGCCGACAGCCGGTCCGCTAAACCAGTCACCGGTTCTGCCGCCGGCAGAGCTGGCAACTACGCCTGTTACTGATAGCCCGCCCTTAGCTCTGACGGTGGCCCTGGCCCAGGCAGGCCCTGAAGTGGCAGCCAGGGCCTGGTCGGCGCTCTATAACGTGTGGGGCTTGCAGTCATCGGCTGTCAATGACGCACAGGCCTGTGCGCAAGCACCTGCAGCTGGCTTGCGTTGTCTGCAGGGAGGGGGGAGCTGGACGGCACTTGAAAGCTATGACAGGCCAGCCGTGTTGTTGCTGGTGGCAGCCGAGGGTCGACGTGTCCCTGTGTTGCTTCAGGAAGTGCTGGGCTCCCGGGTAAAAATCAAGCTTGACGATCGCGACATGGAAGTGTCGATTGTCGATCTCAAGCGCCACTGGTTTGGTGAGTATCGCTTGTTATGGAAGACGCCACCCAATGGCAGTACCTCGCTGCGTTACGGGGAGCGCAGTGGCGATGTAAAGTGGCTGCGGGAACAATTGCAGCGCGCCACCGGTTTGACCTCCATTGCCCCCGATCCCATGGTGTTCGATGCGGGTCTCAAACAGCTGCTGCAGACCTTTCAGCGTGACCAGGAACTTAGTGCTGATGGCGTGGCAGGTGCCCGAACCTTCATAAACCTCAACAACCTGGGCACACAGCCGTCGGTGCCGCGGCTGGGCGCCCGTGCCTTGAGCGGTTAATACCCAACATTGGACTGATTTTATGTCGTACATCCTGGATGCGCTCAAGAAGTCTGAACAACAGCGGGAAATTGGCCACGTTCCCGGCATCAGCAGTGTGCATGAAAATACGGCAAAACCAGTGACCCGAAACTGGCTGTGGCTGATTGTTACAGTCCTGCTGTTGAATGCAGGGTTGCTGGTGTTATTGTTTTGGCCTGAATCTGAACCCGAATCCGAATCGGCCACACTGTCGGCGCCTGTCCGGGAACCCGCCCAGGTTCAACAGCACAGGCCCGCAGCTGCACCGCTCGTCAGCCAGCCGCCGCCAGTTGAGAAGCCCGCACCCCGCGTCCCGCAAATCGCGGACATTGCGCCGCTTCCTGAATCACCAGCACCTGATACGGTAAAAGCAGAAATCGCTGCAAAAACAGTGGTTCAGGAAGCGGTGATGGCAGCCGCCGCATCACCCGCGCAGCCGCAAGTCGTGCACACGCCCAGGCCGCCGGTCAAGGCCGCCCCCCCCGCATTACCTGTCTGGCCTCAGATTCCGACTAACCTGTTCCAGCAACTGAGCGGCAACCTGCGCCTCGATGTGCATGTATTCAGCGATCAGCCACAAAAACGTTTCGTGCTCATTAACATGAAGAAATACAAGCAAGGCGAAAAGCTACAGGAAGGGCCGCAGTTGGACGAAATAACACCGGAAGGCGTGATATTGTCGTTTCGCGGACAGAGGTTCAGGGTACAAGCACAATAATAACCAAGGAATTAGTCGATGTTAAAAAATATTTTGGCCGTGGGGTTGTCACTGTGTGTCGGGCTGACAAGCCATCCGCTGTCAGCAGCGGATCCCGAACCCCGGGCGAGCACCCGGCAGCTCATTGTCCGACTCAAGGATGACGGTTTGCGCCACATCCAGGCGGTGCGTCGTAACGACACAGTGCCGGATATCCGCCTGCCGGACGGCCGCCCGCTCTCCTTTATCCGGCATTTCAATGGCAACGGCATGGTGGTGCGTTTACCGGCAGACGTCAGCCTGGAAGAGGCGCAGCGTATTGCCGAACAACTGGCAGAAAATCCCGCTGTGGCATCGGCACAGCCGGACAAACGCATGTATCCGGCGCTGGTCCCCGATGATAAATTTTATTTACCCGGCAGCGTTCCCTTCCTCGCCGGTCAATGGCACCTTTTCGAGCCTATCGCCGGCATCCGCATGCAGTCAGGATGGGATCGGGAAACGGGGTCGAGCAGTATGGTGATCGGGCAACTGGATACGGGGATTATTCCACACCGTGACCTTGACCCGGCCCGCATACTCACCGGCTTTGATTTCATCACCGATGTTGCTACGGCGAATGACGGTGACGGCAGGGATCCGGACCCCACTGACCCGGGAGATGCCACGGTTGATAATGAATGCGGTGCCGGTATCCCCGGTGAAGCCAGTTCCTGGCACGGACTCGCCGTTGCGGGTGTGATGGTGGCCACGTCCGATACAATCGATATCGCCGGCATCGATTTTGCCGCCAGACTGTTACCGGTTCGCGTGCTGGGCAAGTGCGGTGGTGCTGTATCGGATGTTATCGATGCTATTCGCTGGGCAGCGGGGCTGCGGGTCGCGGGTGTTCCGGATAACCCGACACCCGCCGATGTGATCAACCTGAGTCTGAGCGGTCTTGGCAGCTGTTCATTCGAAGAACAGGCCGCCATTAACGATGCCGTGAACGTCGGCGCCGTGGTCGTGGTGGCGGCCGGCAATGAGGCGACGGATGTGGCGAGCATCAGCCCGGCCAATTGCGATAATGTCGTCACCGTCGGCGCGGTGGGCCGTGACGGCAGCCGTGCGTCCTACATGAATGCCGGCGAAGAGGTCGACCTCAGTGGCCCCGGTGGCGACGGGGATGGTGCTTTCGCTGACGGTATCCTGACCCTGTTTAACAGCGGGACAACCGTGCCCGCCGCTGACAGGCTGGCTGAGATTCAGGGTACCAGTTTTACCACTGCCCAGACTTCTGCGGTGGCCTCTCTGATGTGGGCTGCCAGCCGTAGCGCCAACGTCACACTGGACCCCGGGATGATCCAGGAGATCCTGCGCCGCACGGCGCGGCCATTTACGGGCAGCGGCTGCGATACGAACAACTGCGGAACCGGTATCCTGGATGCCGATGCTGCACTGGCCGCTGCGGTGGACCCGGCGTCGGTACTGGGTTCCAGTGTTAACACGGGCGGCGGGGGCAGCGGGTGCGTCCTCATCGCCAAGGGATCTTCAAGGTTTGATCCAGTGTTTGTGCTATTGCTGGTGGCGGCAGGCCTGCGCTGGTCTCGCCGATGCAGGAATAGCGGCTTCCCCGAATAACGAATTCATACCAGCGGAGTTTTTGTGTTAGCTGCCATCCAGGATTTTTTCCGTTTAAAGATTGAACCCGATATGGAAGTCGGGCCCGACCAGCATGGTTTGCAGTTGGCGACAGCTGCATTGATGTTTGAAATGCTGCGCGCCGATGACGACGAGCATCCTGACGAACGCCATGCGCTGGAGCGGGCCTTGCAGAAATGCTTCGCTCTCAGTGAAAGTGAAACGCGCCAGCTGGCGCAACTGGCCGAACGTGAAGCAGACGACTCAGTTTCCTTGCATCAGTTCACCGGTCTTATTAACAGGCATTTTACGCCGGGTGAGAAGATCCGGGTGGTGGAAATGCTGTGGCAGGTCGCGTACGCAGACGGTAGCCTGGATCGCTATGAAGAGGCTTTGGTACGCAAGATAGCCGAGCTGATTTATGTCCCGCACCGCGAATTCATGCAGGCCAAGCACCGCGTGCTGGAAGCCCTGCAATAAAAAAGGCAGCCGGTCTGGCTGCCTTTCAAGGAGCGAATCTTTTCTTTTCTTTTGCCTTCCAGGCCCGCGGTTTTGACGTTTCCTTTTGTCAAATTCAGGCGGTGCCCGGGTCAGACCATGTCTTTCAGGCCCTTCAGCGGCAGCACCTTGACAACATTACGTGCAGGCTTGGCTTTGAAAACCATCGCTTCACCGGTGAACGGGTTAACACCGTTACGTGATTTGGTGGCCGGTTTGCGAACAACTTTGATTTTCATCAGGCCGGGCAATGTGTACATGCCGGGACCGGTGCGTCTGATGTCGCGCCTGATCAGGGTGTTGAGGGATTCGAATACAGCACTGACATCTTTTTTGGTCAGGCCGGTTTTGTCTGCGATATAGGTAAATGTTTCAGCTTTGGTGGTAGGTTTCTTAACCGCCTTGGCTACAGCCTTTTTCTTGGCGGTTTTCTTGGCAGCTTTTTTCTTTACAGCCATTCTATGTGCTCCTTACAGTAGTTGACTGGGACGTGACCGCGCAACGATAGCACAAAGAAAAAAAAGTGGAACCCCTTTGTCCGATTTTATGCCTATATTTCAAGTATAAAATGACAGTGGCGCTGTTAATGTGCGGAAAATACAGTGGCAGATGTCTTTATAGTGTGTGCAGACACTGAATCTTCAATGCCTTCAGTGTGATTTGAAAGCATGTGAAACGCCTGCCCGCTTCATCCGCGTATCGCAAATCCGTCATCTGTGACTGCTATGTCGTCGCTTCGCTAGTGGCGGGTGATGACAAGCATGTTGCAACAGCATAATCGGCGCCGATTGCGCATGCCGATTCATATCTGCAACAGGCCCTTCGGCACTAAGATTTTAACCTCATCGGCCGATAGCAGGAAAACGTGGTGGAGCACCGCGTCGGCCCGTGTGGGGCGTCTACAAATCGACAACAGACAAGCAGACTGGATGGACCGGCAGACCATGGGAGCGGCAAAAAAATTTAATTATAAGAAAGTGTTACGGGATCTTGTCCCGATCAATGCACTGTCCGAAGTGCACATCGCGGAAGTCACAAAAAAGGCCGCCATCGAAGACGTGCGCTCCGGGCGTTACGTGTTCAGAAAGGGCGACCGCGACTACCAGTCGGTATATCTGCTTGAAGGCACCGTAGAACTGATCGGTGAGAGGCGTGATCTGGTCAGCACTGTTAAGGCGGGATCAGAGGATGCGCTCCACCCACTGGCCCACAAGCAACCGCGCCAACTGTCTGCACGTGCTTCCGGCAAGGTCACCGTTGCCCGTATCGATTCCAGTCTGCTGGACGTATTACTCACCTGGGATGAGTCTGCCGGTTATGACGTTGTCGAGATCGACGCCAATGATGATGATGACTGGATGACCCGTATGTTGCAGTCGCAGGCGTTCCTGCAACTGCCGCCCTCCAATATCCATCAGCTGCTCATGCGCCTCGAGTCGGTCAACGCCAGTGCCGGCGATGTTGTGGTTCGCCAGGGTGAAGACGGCGACTATTTCTACATCGTTAAAAATGGACGCCTCGCGGTAACCCGCAAGGCGTCTGCCAAAGGCGCCGAAGTGCTGCTCGCGGAACTGGGTGACGGGGCGTGTTTTGGTGAAGAAGCGCTGGTATCGGAAACCAAACGTAACGCATCGGTGACAATGGTCACTGACGGCTTGTTAATGCGTCTCTCCAAGGATGACTTTAACGAGTTGCTTCGTGCGCCGCTGGTACACGATGTTGGTTTCGCCAAGGCACAGGAACTGGTTTCAAATGGTGCGCAATGGCTGGATGTTCGTTTACCCGGTGAGTTTGAGAAGCATGCGATTAAAGGCAGTGACAATCTGCCTTTGTCCGCCTTGCGTGACCAGTGCGCAGATCTGGATAGCAATACGGCCTATATTGTGTGTTGCGATACCGGCAGGCGCAGTTCTGCGGGCGCCTTTGTGATGAGTCAGCGCGGCTTCAACGTTTATACGTTGAAAAACGGATTAATGGATGTACCCGACGAAGCGCTGACCAATCAATGTACAGATGAGCCGGCCAGCCAAAAAGTCAAAGACGCTGAAATTATCCCATTTGACGCCGATAGCAAGTCCCGCGCTGAACCTGTCAAGGGGAAAACCGTTGAGCTTGCCCGGCCACAGCCTGTCGATACGGCGCTGATCGATAAACTGGCCCTGGCTGAAAAAGAAAAGACCTCCTTGCAGCAACAACTCGAACGCGTAGAACAACAGTCCGCTGAAACAAAGGCCACACTGGAAGCGGCAGAATCGGTTTATAAAGAGGAACAATCGGCTTCACAGCAGGACAGACAACAGATTGATGAACAGTTGCGCGCCACTGAGCAGGAAAAAAGCCAGCTTCAGGCAGATCTGGATGCTACAAAGCAGGCTCTGGATGCCGGCCAGCGCCGTTTTGATTCCATGGGCGGTGAAAAGAAACTGCTCCAGGAGGAGCTCAACCGCCTGCAGCAGACCCTGTCACAGCTACAGGCGTCGGCCGATGGTCGTGACGGCGCGCTGCGTACCGAGCTGGAGCAGGTGGCAAAACGCCTGGATCAGCAACAGCAGGCACACGATAAGCACAGCCGTGAGCTGGAACAGCAGCTCGGCCAGCTGCGTGATGATTATCAGCAGCTTGATCAGCGTAGCGCTGCGGTTGCCGGGGAGCGGGATGCTGCCGTCGGGGACTTGGACCAAGCCAGGCAGGCTCTGGCGTCGATCCAGCAACAACTGAGCGCCCAGCAGGGTGAAGCCGGCGCGCAGCAGGAGTCACTGAAGACGCTGCTGGAGCAACGAGAACACGAGCTTAAGGAAGAAAAAGACCAGCGCCAGTCCCTGCAGCAGCAGGTCAGTGAACTGGATGGCAGTCGCAAGGCGCTGGAACAACAGATCCAGTCAGTTACTGAAAATGCCGACACCGGTCAGTCAAGGACCCGGGAACTGGAGCAAAAGCTTAAAGAAGCTCAGCAGTCACTGGAAGAAGCCGCTGAACGCGAGCGTCACATCGAGCAGCAGCTGGAGCAAGGGGAAGACAGTTTCAGCCAGATCCAGAAGGCCGTTGATCAGTCCACCGCCGATGCCGATGAGTTGAAAAAACAACTGGATGAGGCGAAGCAGCAGTACGCAGGGTCTGAACAGCAGATCCTGGAGCTGGATTCCCGGCTCAACAGCGCTGAAAAAGAGCACACCTCGGATATCGCCAGTCTGCGGGAAGCTTTGACCCGCGCCCAGGATGAGCGTGAAAACGTCTCGCGCGAACAGACGCGCCTGATGGGTGCTCTGCGTAAAGCCGAGGGCAATCTGGAGCGCGAACGCCACGATAACGAAACTGAAGTCCACCGACTGCAAAAAGAATTGAAGGAAGCGGCAGGGGAGTCGAGTGCAGGTCTTGCCGCCGAACTGGATGCCGTACAGGAGCGGCTCAAGCAGGGTGCGCTACAACGCGATGATCTGGAAATTCAACTTGGAGAGCGTAGTGCGCAAATGGAACACGCGCAGGCCGAGGCAGAAAAGCTCAGCCAGCAACTGAAGCGGGCGCAGGACAGTGCCCACCAGGCCGAGCTGCAGCTGGTTGAAGCGAATCAGGCTGCTAACGATGAAATGACAATTCGGCTGGATGCCGAGCAGCAGGCGCAGCAGGCATTGCGTGACCAGCTGGAAACAGCCAGCTCGGAACGCAACCAGCACCAGGAGCAGCTTACCGTTCAGAACCATGAGCTTGAGGAACTGCGTGATGCGGTGCAGCAGGCACAGGCCGAAGCAACGGCAAATAAGCACAATGCGCAGGCCGTGCAGCAAGCCGAACAGCAGGTGCAGGAATTGCGTGAGGTGGCGCAACAGTTGGAGCAGGCGCGCGACGAAGCCCACAATTTGCAACGGCAGGCACAGCAGGAAGTCGACCAGTTGCGTGCCGAAGCCGAGGTAAGCCGGGGCCTGGTGAATATGCAGGCGTCGATGGGTGACAGTGACAAAGTGCTCCAGGCCGAGGAAAAGGCCGTCGAGTTGCAACAGGAAGTTGAACGTCTGCAGCATGAACTGAGCCAGTCCGGTTCTATTGATAGCGTCGCTGAACCGGAAGTCAGCATTCCTTCCCTGGATGAAAATGATTCACAGGCAGCCGCACCGCTGTATGCCGAATTTTATGACCAGAAAGACGATGCGTCGACAGCGGACGTTAGTGGTGGCTTGCCCGAAGACGATAGAGTGCGCGAGCCTTCCATTGCCGTGGAGACGGCCGCAACAGAGAAGACTGGTGGCTCGAAGCTGTTACTGATAATGCTGTTGGCAGTCG
>JAUXDG010000089.1 GCA_030618475.1 Gammaproteobacteria bacterium
GGCAGGAAGAGGGCTTCGACCGCGTTTCCCTGAAGGTCCGCATACGGGGCGAACTGGAGAACATCGTGCAGGCATTCCATGTCATCGAGACCGGTGAGCCGTTCGTATTTCTGGATAACGTTTCGGTCCGCGCCAGCAGAGGCCGGCGCCTTCGCGGACAAACCCCGACCCGGCAAACTATGGATATAGATATGGAACTGATCGGATACATGCCGCATTCATCATGAAGCGCGTCTCCTTTGGCAATAGACTGACCCCTGCCCTGCTGGCAGCCTGTGGCTTATTCGGCGTTATTGTAGCGATCGAATGGGTTGCACTGTCCCGGCAGGATGGCATCGAGACCAGCAGCGATACGCCGCCAGCCGCCGCAGCTGACGCCCAGCTGACCCGGGCCAGCTACCTGGCGCCCGATTTCGAGACCTTCAGCGAAATCCTCGAACGCCCGTTGTTTACGGAAGGTCGCACGCCACCGCCAGAGCCCACTGCCGAACAGGCAGCAGCCGTCACCCCCGGAAAGCAAACCCAGCTGATGATGCGCCTGGAGGGCATAGCACTCACCCCCACGGCCAGAATTGCGGTGATACGCGATAAGAGCAGCAACAAACTGGTGCGCCTGGCAGAAGGTGAGACACATGAGGGCTGGGTGGTGGAGAGCGTCAATGCCTCAAGTGCCACGCTCAAGCGTGGCAAGCAGACCCACGAACTCACGCTGGAGCTGAACACGCGAAGTGTTAAAAAAACTCCGACCAAGGTCAGGAAACCGCGCAGCCCGGTCAGGAAAAAACGCAAGGAAAAGTGACGCCGACGTCGTCGTCGCTAGCCCTCATTGCCGTCCAGGCCGGCTTGCGCCTGGGACACGGCGCGGAATATGGCTCGCCCCTTGTTCATGGTTTCGGCCCATTCGCTGGCCGGCACCGAATCCGCCACGATCCCAGCGCCGGCCTGAATATGCAGCAGGCCGTTTTTGATGACCGCTGTGCGTATGGCAATGGCGGTATCCATGTTGCCGGTCCATGACAAGTAACCCACCGCACCGGCATAGACACCGCGCTTCACCGGTTCCAGTTCGTCGATAATTTCCATGGCGCGAATCTTGGGCGCACCACTGACAGTTCCCGCCGGAAAGGTTGCGCGCAGAACGTCTATGGCTGACATGCCTTCTTTAATCCTGCCCACTACATTCGAGACGATATGCATGACGTGTGAGTAACGCTCGATAAGCATCTTTTCCGTCAGTTCAACACTGCCGATTTCACTGACACGTCCGGCATCATTACGGCCCAGGTCAATCAGCATCAGGTGCTCGGCGAGTTCCTTCGGATCGGCCAGTAGTTCTTTTTCGAGCAGCAGATCTTCGCTTTCGTCCTTGCCTCGCGGGCGCGTACCGGCGATGGGCCTGACGGTAACAACGCCGTCTTCCAGGCGCACCAATATCTCCGGGGACGAACCGACGATATGAAAATCATCCAGATCCAGATAATACATATAGGGCGACGGATTCAGGCTGCGCAGGGCGCGGTACAGGTCCAGTGGCGGCGCCTGAAACGGAATCGATAAACGCTGCGATAACACCACCTGCATGGCATCGCCTTCCACGATATATTTTTTCACGCGCTTCACCGCGGCTTCAAAACCCTCGCGGGTGAAGCCGGAGACAAAATCATCTTCCGAGACCTGGCGCGATTCCTTGAGCACACCTGGAATAGTCACCGGCTGGCGCAACTGCTGCATCAACTCATCAAGCCGCGCCTGGCCACGCGCCCAGGCATCCGACTGTCCGGCATCGACGTGTACCACCATCAGCAACTTGCCACTGAGGTTATCAAACACCACGACCTCATCCGACACCATCAGCAGGATGTCCGGCGTCTTTAAAGGATCGTCCTGGTCAGCGTTTTTCAGTCTCGGTTCGATGTAACGCACCGAATCGTAACCGAAGTAGCCCACCAGCCCGCCACAGAAACGCGGCAGACCTGTAATCTCCGCCACCTGGTATCGCCGTTGAAAGGCTTCAATCCATTGCAGCGGGTCACTGTGTTGGACTTCTTCGACAAGCCCGCCATCGGTGTAAACCTCGATACGCTCACCATGGATACGCACCACGGTTCGGGATGGCAACCCGATGATGGAATAACGCCCCCATTTTTCACCACCGTGCACGGATTCAAACAGATAGGAATAGCGGCCATTGGCCAGTTTCAGGTAGGTACTTAAGGGCGTATCAAGGTCGGCCAGTACTTCACGGGTGACCGGTATGCGGTTATAGCCGTGTTTGACCAGTTGCTGGAATTTTTCAGGCGTCATGGTCCTCACCGTTGAGACCTTTCTGTCTCTACGGCGATCATCATGCAGCTTGTTCGAGTTCGGTTTTGAGGTCGGCCAGTGTGTCGATCAGCAGGTCCGGTTTGGCGCCACGGATGTCCTCGCCGTGGTTATACCCGTAGGGCACACAGGCAATCATGAAGCCGGCGGCGCGCGCCGCTTTAACATCGCTGATCGAATCCCCGACCATCAAGGCCTGCGCTGGATCCAGCTTAAAGAACTCCGCTGCGTGCAGCAAGGGAGCGGGATGCGGTTTTCTGTATTCCAGGGTATCGCCGCTGATCACGATGGCAAAAGCATCATATATCCCCAGATCTTTGAGCAGCGGCAGCGTAAACCGCCCGGCCTTATTGGTCACACATCCCAGCGCATAACCGGCAGCCTTCAGAAAATCCAGTCCTTCACGCACGCCCGGGTATAGTAGGGAGCGCCTGGAGGTATTGTCTGCATACAGATCCAGAAAAACCGGATACGCCCTGTCAAAATCCGCCTCATCCGGCTCGCCGTCGAGCTGACCGATCAGGGCTCGACGCACCAGGCGCTCGACGCCATTTCCGACCCAGTCCCGCACCTGTTCCTCACCCCGGGGTTCACGCCCCAGTGTTTGCATCATTTCATCGACACAAAATGCCAGGTCCGGCACGCTGTCGACCATGGTGCCGTCAACGTCGATGAGAATCATTTGCGGTTTTTTACTTAACATCAACTACTGTCCCGTTAACTCCCTCTCAGCAACTGCTCCATGCAATGCGCTAGGAGGGTTGGGTCACTTAAACCTTTGCCAGCTCGTCGCGCATCGCCTGTACGACGCTGTCGTAGTCGTTCGGGTCACTGTCCTGTGCTGCGCCAAAGATAGCGGAACCGGCAACGAAGGTATCCGCACCCGCTTCGGCGATGTCGCGGATATTGTTGACCTTCACACCACCGTCGATTTCCAGTCGGATGTCGCGGCCGGAGGCATCGATAATCTTGCGCGCTTCACGCAATTTGTCGAGTGCGCTGGGGATGAAACTCTGGCCGCCGAAACCCGGGTTGACCGACATCAGCAAGACCATATCGACTTTGTCGATGACGTAGTTGAGGTAATCCAGCGGCGTGGCCGGGTTGAAGACCAGACCCGACTTACAACCCTCTGCCTTGATGAGTTGCAGGGTGCGGTCGACGTGTTCGCTGGCTTCCGGGTGGAAGGTAATGTAGCTGGCTCCCGCCTTGGCAAAGTCGGGAACGATGCCGTCGACCGGCTTGACCATCAGGTGCACATCTATCTCGGCGCTCACACCGTGCTTGCGCAGGGCGTCGCAGATCAGCGGACCAATGGTCAGGTTGGGAACATAGTGGTTATCCATGACGTCGAAGTGGACGATATCGGCCCCGGATTTGAGGACGTTATCCACTTCTTCGCCCAGGCGGGCAAAATCCGCTGATAAAATAGAGGGTGCGATTTTGTAATCTGGCATAATCCGGGCCTCATGAAGTTGAAATCTGGTAGTAAATTCAAGACCGCGCACTTTACCCGATCATTGAAGCGATTGCAGCCTGTCCGGCGCAATAGCATTTTTCATCCTGAGAACAGGTCTGAGCACATCATGATAAGATCATTTAATTTATTGATATTCTGTATTATTTTAGCATTCTCCTGCACTCAGGCCAGTGCCGCCTCGGACCTTGAAAAGGAAAAGCGCTGGTCGGAACAGATTGGCGATGACCTGCTGGTGGGGGAATCGGTTCAACTTGAGGCCGGTGGCACCCCGTTTATGGGTATCTTTACCGAGGCCTCCGACGGCCCGACAGGCCGGGCGGTGATTCTGGCACACGGTATGGGTGTCCACCCTGACTGGCCGGACATCATCAATCCCTTGCGCAGCGACCTGCCCGATCACGGCTGGTCGACACTGTCCATCCAGATGCCGATCCTGGCCAATGATGCGGCGCTGGAAGACTATGCTCCTTTGTTCGATGAAGTTGCACCCCGTATCAAAGCAGCAGTCAGATACCTGAGTGAACAGGGCAACCAGACCATCGTTCTGCTCGGCCACAGCCTCGGTGCATCGATGGCCGCCAGCTATCTCGGCAGCAATGGACAACAGGAGATACAGGGGTTTATTGCCATTGGCCTCAGCGTGACCGCTGTGAACGACAAGATGAACAGCGCCCTGGCACTGGAAAAGATCCGCATCCCGGTACTCGATCTGTATGGAAGCCGTGACCTGGCGGCTGTACTCCGCTCGGTCAAAGCACGCAAAAAAGCCGCCCGTAAAGCCGGTAATTCAGACTATCAACAGCTGGAAATCGAAGGTGCCGATCATTTCTTTGTCGGCATGGAAGACTCGCTTAACCGCCGCGTGTACGGCTGGTTGAAAACCCATTTTGTGAAAAAAACCAGGTAGCCCCTTATGACGACACTATCCACGCTGGCCATCAGCTTACACATACTCTCCGCAGTCCTCTGGGTCGGCGGCATGTTCTTCGCACACCAGGTATTGCGTCCTGTGGCGGTTCAGCAATTCGAGCCCCCTCAACGACTGCAACTCTGGGCGCAGGTTTTTACACGTTTTTTCCCGTGGGTATGGTTATCCGTGGTTGTGCTGCTGATCACCGGCTACTGGATGGTGTTCATGCTGTTTGGCGGAATGGCCGCCGTTGGGCTGCACGTTCACATTATGCAGGGCCTGGGCTGGCTGATGGTGCTTTTATACATGCACCTGTATTTCGCACCGTTCCGCCGGCTCAAGGAAGCCGTCATCACCGAACAGTGGCCGGAAGCCGCTAAACGGCTCAACCAGATCCGACTCATCGTCGGCATCAACCTCAGCCTGGGCCTGATTGTCATCGCGGTGGCTGCCGGTGGTCGTTACATTTGAGTTGTCGGTTAACGATGCGCACGGTTTGTTTTGATCAGCTCGTAGGCCCTTTTGATTTCCTGGGTCTTCTCGGTGGCCAGCTTCATCATCTCCTCTGGCAGGCCCTTGGCAACCAGCTTATCCGGATGATGCTGGCTCATTAGACGCCGATAGGCTTTTTTTACCTCGCCGTCACTGGCGCTGGCTTTTACCCCCAGAATTTCATAGGCTTCGTGCAACGAAGCCTGTGGCGATAGCGGTGGCTCCTGCCCGAATCCGCCACCACCGAAATGCCTGGCATTGCGCACCAGCGCTTCAATGTGCTGGAACTCCTGGACAGAGAAGCCCAGCTGCTGCCGTACCTGGTCCAACACACCACGCTCTGCTGCCTGCAGCTTTCCATCCGCATAGCCTGCGTGCAGCAGAATCTCCACGAACATCTGCATCAGATTACGGCGCCGATGACATTCCCGACGAAACTGCGACAGGATATCTGCCAAGGGGAAATCCGCCTGCTTGCCCTGATCAAATAAACGAATGGCCGCACGGCGCATATCTTCATTCAGGTTCATACGCCGCATCACATCCCGCGCCAGTTTTATTTCGTCTTCGGAAACCCGGCCATCCGCTTTTGCCAGATGACCCATGACAGAGAACAGCGTTGTGAAAAACACCGTCTGTACGCGTTCCTGTGCACCGGGTTCCACGTATGCACGGACGCTGCCCGCCAATCCTTTGTCAAAACTATGGC
The DNA here is from genome assembly GCA_030618475.1 of Gammaproteobacteria bacterium. Lineage (GTDB taxonomy): Bacteria > Pseudomonadota > Gammaproteobacteria > DSM-19610 > DSM-19610 > Thiogranum. Next base: position 5,914 of record JAUXDG010000089.1, read on the forward strand.
CCAATGCGGCACCAATCACCGCACCCAGAGGCCCGGCGAGCAGATAACCGAAGGTTCCTCCGAGCATTTTTCCCCACCAGCTCAAGACAGCACCCGCTTGTTTTCGAAATTTCCGGCCATATTGACGCCCTCAGAACTGATCAAATTTGTTTGCTTGCAAAAGCGGCTTTATACGCCTATAAACGCGATATGGCCCAGGTGCAGCCATGATCTGCTGTACCCAGTAACCGGCCGACATACTCTCAGTTTGTCAAGTATCAGCAGTTTGCTCATGGAGGTAAACCCACGATGACTTTTGAACCTGTTCCCAGAATTGGCAGTTGGTACCAGAACACCATTGGCGACGCATTTGAAGTCGTCGCCCAGGACGACGAAGACGACACCCTGGAGTTGCAATACTACGACGGGACATTAGAGGAGCTGGACCCGGAAGCATGGGGATCCATGAACCCCGAAGCCATCGAACCACCGGAAGACTGGAGTGGCTCCATGGACGTATCGCGCGAAGATAGTCAGGGTCCCGAGATATTGGAGGAAACCACAGACTGGATGACCGAACTGGATCGCCTGGATCAAAGCCCGGGTTGAATTCAACATTGATTTAACCAGTCACGGCAAAAATCTTCCTGAAGGAGCAGCCTGTTGGCCGCAATTCGCGCCGGGTGAGGGGGCACCCTGCTGAATGCCATGATAGCGCAAATTTAATGTTTATAGTCCGGAGCCGATAGCATCTTGAAGGCTGCGCTAACTGCTGCGACCAACTTAAGGAGATGCGCCATGACATTCATACTTGATATGTCAGTTGGTAAGGAATACCCGGGCGAGGAATTAAGTTGCCCGAATCAAAGGTCTGAGAAAACTCTGCTGCCTGACGCTGCCAGTGATGATGACTACCCGACACTACAGCTGGCAACAGTCGAGACAACAGCTTCTGTAAAGCAGCCGGCCAGCACCCTTCCGGGCTTCGCTATCGATTCACTGCTTCAATCCATCAAAGACTGAATTCATTTAACTAATCGAGTATAAGAAAAATCTCGTCGTTGCGGATTTGCACCGGCACAGGGCTCAGTGCCTTGCCGGCGCACGGACCGGCTATACAGGTGCCATCTTCAATACGAAACAGGGCATCATGTGTCGCACACTGAATCAGGTCACCGTCCAGATTGAGAAACTGGTCGGGCAGCCAATCCAGTGGCCCCCCGGTATGCGGGCAACTGTTGCGATAGGCAAACAGCCGGCTGTTTTTATGTACCAGAAAAACATCTTCGCAGCCCGAGTGGGTATTGACACTGAAACCCCGGCTGGATCCTTCCGGCAGATCTTTCAGGCTACATAGCGCTTTGATGTTTTCAGGAACCACGAGCAGGGACATCCAGACCGTGCAGTCCGGCCTGGGCGCATTTATTTCCCGCCAGCTGACAGGCAAAACGCAAGGCATCGGCTAGCCGTGCGCCACCCAACAAAGCATCAATCATGGCTGCGTTAAAGGTATCACCCGCAGCAAGTGTATCGACCAGGCTCGGAGGTGGAAAAGCGTCGCTGCAGATAACTTCACCGTGTCGACTCAGGGCAACAGCGCCCTTTTCACCAAGAGTACACACGATATCGGCGTTTGCTGCCAGTTTTTGTGTTTCAGTCAGCAGCTGTTGGGCGGTGAAACCATGGTGCCTTGCAACGGCCGCTGAGAACAGGATCAAATCGGCGTGAGGATACAGTGTTTCTATATTCTGCCTCGGCTTCTCCACTTCCAGCGAAACCGGCAGTGCCGGCAGCTGTTCCCGTACCTGCTGCATCATCGACAGCGTTTCCGGAACGTTGCGCCCCTCAAAGTGCAGCCAATCAAAATCCTGTAATGGGATCTCGCAAAAGGCTTCAAAATCGTACTCCGGCAAATCTCGGTAGTGCACAATGGTTCGTGATGCATTTGCACGACTGATAATGACATAGGAAGTCGGCACCTTCCCCTGATCCAGCTGTTTACAGTACTGCGTTCCTATGCCGTAGTGCCTGAGCTCGCTGAAAATAGTCTCTGCGTCAGGTTCCTTTACGGACACCCCGGCCCATTCACAGCTGTGACCCAGCTGACTCAACACCACCAGTGTGTTGCTTGCATTGCCGCCACGCCGAATTTCCTGCGCAAGCGCGCGCACCTCACCATCCTCCGACGGGTAACTTTCGACCTCATTGATAATATCGAGCGTGGCGATACCCACTGCAAGAACACGAGCCATAGAGCAAGCAGCTTAGGCAGTCCGGCAGCGGATTTCAAATCCGGCTAGAATTCCCGGGCCACCCTGAAGCCGAGATTATCCAGACGCGACTCCGGTGAACGCTGGCCCCGGCTGGCGCTGCGCAGCAAATCGGCGGGGCTGTCATAACCCCCACCGCGAACCACGCGTTCCTCACAGCCGGCGACGTCAACAGCACTGCCATCATCCGGTGCTTCGGCATAACCGGACCGGTAACAATCCTGTACCCACTCCATCACGTTACCGGCCATATCATGCACGGCAAACGGGCTCTCCGTGAAACTGCCGACCGGTGCAGTCTTGCTGCCTGACCATTCGCTGCCGCAGTCGAAGCAGTTGGCATTGGCTTCACCGACTTTGTTCCCCCACCAGAAACGTTTTTCAGTGCCGGAACGCGCGACGAACTCCCATTCCGCTTCGCTGGGCAAGCGGTAACGGCTACCGGTCTGCTCTGACAACCACCGGCTATAAGCTACGGCATCCTGCCAGCTGACATTGATCACCGGACGAATGCCCCGTCCCCAACCGGCACTATTCGGCTTCCTGCGACCAGTCGCTTGGGCGAACTGATTGTATTGGTCAAACGTCACTTCGTGTTTACCGATGGCGAAACGTTTCAAGTCGACCCGGTGGCGTGGCCGTTCTGCGAAATTAGGCGAAGCCGAACTCGTGCCCATTTCAAAGCTGTCCACCCGGAACTCGACGATGGTTGGTGCGGTACCGCCGCTCTTCAGCGCCTCACGGAAGGACCGTACCGGCTGCGTCCGGACCGGCGTTGCCGCTTCCTCCAGCTTGGCGGCTGATTTTTCGGCGGCTTCCTGCTCCGCTTCTGCCGGTGTTTCCGGCGCGGCGGCCTCAGGGTCAATCGATTTTTCAGCGCTGGCCGGTATCGGCGATGCGGACATACCCTTGGCGAAAGACGGCAGTGTTTTCGGCTTGTCGATTCTTGCCGGTGGCAGGTCCTTTTTCAGTTCCGTTGCAGCCGCCACCGGATTATCGACAACAGTTGGCGCATCATCCAGGCGCGGCGCTTTAAACGCCTCCGTGCTCACCGCTTCCCGGCTGGCCGACGACTCAACTGAAGACTTCTGAGTAAACCACCAATAGGCACCCGCGGCTGCCAGACCGACTGCCAACAGCATTATCAGTAACAGCTTCGAGCCACCAGTCTTCTCTGTTGCGGCCGTCTCCACGGCAATGGAAGGCTCGCGCACTCTATCGTCTTCGGGCAAGCCACCACTAACATCCGCTGTCGACGCATCGTCTTTCTG
>JAUXDG010000246.1 GCA_030618475.1 Gammaproteobacteria bacterium
CCTTCTTCCGCAGACCGGATCATAAGCACTACCGTGACTGCAAAGACCAGGTTTTCCGTAATTTCCTGAATGCTATCCAGCTTAAATATCGCGATAACATGTAGTTCAAGAATACTGACATTCAAGAGTCGATGGAGTAGAAATTGAAAATCGATATTTACAAGAGCATAAAGAATGGATACAAGTACCTTTCTGTGCCAAAAGGAACGAAGGTGGAGAGCTTACAACTGCCGGATCCTGTCGACCCGGATCTTCTGACATTATCACCATTCAAAACCAGGTTGGAGATAACGCCTGGCAAGTCTCATTTCGCCCTCGATCAAGACAACATAATTGAGCAGATTGAGAAAAATGGTTATGCGGTTCATGGTGCAAAAATAGAAATCAAAGTGGGTGTTGTATAAACAAGAGAGTTTTCGAGTATCTTTATAGAGGCAAGTCATGTTCAAGACCCCGGTATTTCTGCTAATCACTGTTGCCATACTGGCCGCTTGCGCCACTTCGCCCACCGGCCGCTACCAGCTGATGCTTATGCCGGAAAGCCAAATGACCCAGATGGGCCTGCAGGCATTCGAAAACATCAAGAAGGAAACCCCGGTGGATGCCAGCACTAGCACGCGCCGCTACGTTAATTGCGTGGCACAGGCCATCATCCGCGAAGTTGGCGGCAGCTGGGAAATTGTCGTATTCGAGGATGAGTCAGCGAATGCTTTTGCGCTTCCCGGCAGAAAAATCGGTGTCAACAGCGGCCTGCTCAAGGTTGCAGAAAACCAGCACCAGCTGGCCACCGTCATCGGCCATGAGGTCGCACACGTATTGGCTCATCATTCCAACGAGCGGGTATCGCAAAAATTTGCCGTCGAACAGAGCCTGGGGCTCATCACCGCGATATCACACCCACAGAGCGGAACCGGCCAAACGCTGATGGGTCTGCTGGGGGTCGGCGCACAGTACGGCATCCTGATGCCCTACAGCCGCATACAGGAAGCCGAAGCCGACCGGCTCGGGTTGGAGCTGATGGCCAGGTCCGGCTTCAACCCCGCGGAAAGCATCAAGCTGTGGCGAAACATGAGTGCCGCCGGCGGCGCGCAACCTCAGGAGTTCCTGTCTACCCACCCATCGCACAGTACCCGCATCAGTGGCCTGACCGCCATTCTGCCGAACGCGCAGCGATTACAGCGGGAAGCACAGCAACGCGGCAAACGGCCTGCATGCAGCCCGTGACGGGCAGTGCCTGCTGCGAACAGCGCCCGAACAATACCCTGTCGGTCGATGATGAATGATAGCTGTACTAATCTGGGTTGGAATATGGCTTTCAGGCTACAACACCATTCACAGACACTCCTGATTTTGTGAACCAGTACACACAGTACGGATGCCCGGTATCCTAAACTGGTCGTTAATTCGATTTCGATAAATCGGGATAATCAAGCTTGCTATGTACATAGAAGAAATTTCTATTTCAGCGTCTGTGGGTGACTTTGAAACGGAGCAGCCACCTGAAAACCAAACAACAGCGGCTACGCTCGAACAAGTTAATTGGATGCGCCGTTGCCAGTCGGAATTCACGCTATTTGATAATCATCGCCTGTCGGTTAAAACGCAGGGGTTTGTGCAGAATTCTCCCGACTACACGATCAACATCGGCATACTCGATCCGCACCCCAAACGCTTGTTTAAAATATCTTGGGGAAATATGCTGGTATTCGTTGGGTTGTGCGGAGCCATATGGTTATTTGCATTTAATAGCCTGGCGCAGAAAACCACGTTAGTGGCGATCATTCTGAGTGTATGCGCCGGGCTCAGCCTGATACTGGCGATTTATCGGAGCCATGATCGCCTGGTGTTTTACAGTCAGTCTGGGCGTGTACCGCTGGTTGTATTGTTTAATCGATTGCCGGATCGAGTGACGCTTGATTCATTTACTGAGGTTTTGATCCAGCATATAAAGGATGCCAAAGCTCATTACATGGGTACTATCGAAACATTAAACGAAGAACTCAAAGCGCATCGACATCTTATGGAAGAAGGGGTCATCTCCAACAAAAGATACGATATCGTCAAGCAACGCATCCTAAGCCAGCATGGCGATAGAGGCCGATGACCGTCACAGTGTCACCATTTAGCCGAACGGGTAGGCATCGGTATCGTCGAGGCGTTCACCAGGATCCTCGACCGGTTTTTCCGCTAGTGCGGTGTCGATCAGGGCCTGTTGCTGTGCCTGGTGAAGACGCGGCGAACCGCAGGCCGGTGAGGCCGAAGGTGGACGGCCCGCGTAGCCCAGTGTCTGATAGTCCTGTCTTAGGGCGCGCAGGTGGTGCTGGATCTGGTACCAGGCCCCCTGGTTACGGGGGTCTTCCTGGCACCAGACGATTTCGTTCGCATTGGTGTAATCATCAAGCAGCTCTCCGAGGCGACGGCGCGGAAATGGATACAGCTGTTCAAGGCGCAGGATCGCGATATCCGTAAGGCCGTGCTCACGCCGCGCCGCCAGAAGATCGAAAAACACCTTGCCGGAACACAGCACCACGCGCCGCACTTTTGCGGTCTCGATCGGGTCAATCTCGGGCAGAACTATGGCCAGCGCACCGTCAGTCAGCGCATCCAGCGTCGAGACGGACTGTCGATGACGCAGCAGGCTTTTCGGCGTCATCACGATCAGCGGGCGCCGAAACTTGCGTTTCATCTGATCACGCAGCAGGTGGAAGAACTGCGCCGGCGTGGTCGGTACCCAGACGCGCATGTTGAGTTCTGCGCACAATTGCAGGAAGCGCTCGACGCGCGCCGAGGAATGCTCCGGTCCCAGGCCTTCAAAACCGTGCGGTAAAAACAGGGTGAGCTGGCACAAGCGGTCCCATTTCAAATAACCGCTGGAGATAAACTGGTCTATGACCACCTGGGCACAGTTGGCGAAGTCACCGAATTGCGCCTCCCAGATAACCAGTGTCCCGGGGCTGGAGGTGGCATAACCGTATTCGAAGGCCAGTGCCGCCAGTTCCGAAAGCAGGGAGTTGATCACCTCGAAACGCGGTTGCCCTTCGTACAGCTGCGCAAGCGGCATAATACTCGTGCGTTCGTCCTGATGATGCAGCATAGCGTGACGATGCGCGAAGGTACCGCGCCCGGCGTCCTGTCCGGACAGGCGGATCGCGTATCCCTCTTCCAGCAAAGTGGCGTAGGCCAGTGTCTCGGCCATACCCCAGTCCAGCGGCAGCTCGCCGGCGAGCATCTGCCGACGAGCGTCCAGCACGCGTGTCACGCCGCGGTGCACTGCGAAGCCTTCAGGCACTTCCAGTACCTTATCGCCCAGCCTGGTAAGCATGCCAAGCGGCACCCGTGTATCGACGATGTCACCTGGTTTCGCCGCCAGGTAGTCTTCCCAGTGGGCCTCGTAGCCGGTACGTGAGCCGTGCAGGAACTCGCGTGCCACCGCCTTGCCCGCCTCCAGCGAGGCGCGGTAGTGCTCGGCCATCGCCGCGGCCTCGCCCGGCTTGATGACGCCGTCATCTTCCAGGCGCGCCGTGTAGAGCGCGCGTGCGGTTTCCATGTCACGGATGCGCCGATACATGCATGGCTGTGTCATCATGGGCTCGTCGGCTTCGTTGTGCCCGTGGCGCCGGTAGCAGACCAGGTCGATGACCACGTCGTTGTGGAAAGCCATGCGGTAATCCAGCGCCAGTTGGGTAACGAACAGCACCGCATCCGGATCGTCGCCATTGACGTGAAAGATCGGCGCCTGGATGGGCTTGGCCACCTCGGTGCAATACAGCGTGGAGCGGGCTTCCTGCGGGTGACTGGTGGTGAAACCGACCTGGTTGTTGATCACCACATGAAGCGTGCCGCCTGTGCTGTAAAGTCGGAGGCCAAGCGGTCTTA